>JACPFE010000195.1 GCA_016183145.1 Deltaproteobacteria bacterium
AAATGCTGAATTTTTCGTAGTCGTTTTAACTACCGTAAAGTCAGAGTTTGCCCTGCAACTCGGCAAATATCTAAAGTTCACCCAAGCTCTTAAGGAAATGGAATTTGTTCCGATAAACCAACTAAGGTAGCGCACGGTGAGTTCGCACACCCTACCTTCGATGGGAGATCGTATGAATCCACAAAAGAAGATCGATGTCACTGTCCCTCCGGAAGCGCGGAAACCATACTTGACTCAACCCCCGACTCGCGTGTGCGACGTCATGACCACCGCGGTCGTCACCCTGTCTCCCCATCACACCTTCCCGGATGCGATCGCCCTAAGGGCCAACCGTCCCTTCCGTCACTTTCTGGTGGTGGAAGAAAACCTGCAGCTCGTTGGCGTCGTATCCGACCGTGACTTGCTGCGCGCTTTGGCCCGAATACGCAATTGGCAGTCAACCACTGTCAGCGACATTATGACGAAAGACACGGTAACCGTCCAACCTGACACTCCGCTGTCCGTGGCGGTCGAGACGATGCTGGAGCGTCGCATAAACTGCTTGCCTGTGGTCGCGGATAAGGGGACCGTTTGCGGCGTCCTGACTTCAACTGATCTATTGGCTGCCTATCAAAGGCTCCAGACATCGCTTGAGCGCATAACGAAGAACGAATCCTGAATGAATCTCCAAGGCCATCAGAAGCAAAGCGCATGTCTGAGGTAAAACGTCCGAAAGGTAAGCGTGAGAAGAGAGTCTGCAACCGCTGTAGAATTGTTGGAAGCACTAGCAGGTTGCTGAAAAATGGTTCTCGTGCGTCGAGAACCTCAGCACGAACGGAAAATCTCCAATGATTTCAACCCACCCTCCGTTCGCCCTGAAGCTCTCGAAGGGTGAACGGAGGGTTTTTCAGCAGCCTGCTAGTGTAGTGCGTCCAACACTTCCTTACATTAGCAGTATGCTGAAAAAAGGTTTTTGCGTGTCACCCTGAACGAAGTGAAGGGTCTCATGTATTTGAAAAGGCGAGATTCTTCGCTTCGCTCAGAATGACCATCAAAGTAAAGAGACTTATGACGCACTACACTAGCCTATACTCTATCTGCTTGAACGGATGGGGCGAAGGCGAGTCGAAATGAAACGGAGACGAACGTGACCGCGACTATTTTGACGCTCGATAATGATCGAGGTTTCCAAGGCGCACGGCAAGGATTGTCGAAACAAAAGCTCGACCTCGGTCTCCTCGGCGAAGGGAACAATGGCGAAGCCGCGCCGCGCTCGACTCCGGAGCTTCGTCACGTTCTCGTCGTGATGGACATCGCCACGCCCCGCGTCAACGGCTTTGACGCAACCCTGAGAATCAAAACTTACCGGCGCAAAACCAAAGTTATTATCAATTTGGTATCCACCGCTCTTTTATTACTGCACTACTCATTGGCCGACGCTGGCTCTGCGTCTGCGAACCTTGGCGTTAGTGCTAAGGTGGTGAGAGGCTGTAGGGTTTCAACACGCCCGCGCGATTTTAGCGACACAAATTCGCTTGGCACCAACGAGACGAGAGAGCCGAGAGTCATCGCCGACCTAGAAATTAACTGCGGTAAGGGCACCGGCGAAGCAAATGTTACTAATGTCGGGGCCAACACGCCGGGGAGCACGGTTATCCGAGCCTTATCCAATGGGCAACTGAGCTACGAGATCTATAAGGAAGCTGGCCTTGCCGCGGAAGGGATGGGTTCCGTATTGGGGAATCTCGGACTTTTTCCCACCGCGGGGTGGCAAGTGATTTCAAATCATGGCCAAAAGCCGGTCGGCGAAAATGTACCGATCGGCATCGATAACCATACTTTGATGTTAATCGTAAACTTCTAATGTCACACCGATCAATCAAAAATTCCCCCTCAGACGGAGCCTTATGGCCCAAAGGCAGTCTCACGCTAAAAAGCTAGAAGATAGAAGATTCCCCATGCTCCCTTGGTCAGGCATGATCGGCGAACATCCCTCGATCAAAGAGATTCAAGAGATTATTCAGCGGGTCGCTGTGACCGACACCGCGGTCCTCGTCACTGGTGAAAGCGGCACTGGAAAAGAGTTGGCTGCCCGTGCCATTCACAATCTAGGCCCGCGGGGAGGCCGCCCGTTTGTGCCGGTTAACTGCGCTACCATCTCGGAGACCTTTCTTGAGAACGAGCTATTTGGCCACGCACGCGGAGCGTTCAGCGGCGCTGTCGCTTCACGATCGGGCATGTTTCAACTTGCTGACGGCGGCACGCTTTTTCTCGATGAGGTCGGAGAAATTCCGCCTTCACTGCAAGCAAAATTGCTCCGGGTACTGCAAAATGGTGAAGTTAGACCGATCGGCGCAAATCAGGCAGTCGCGGTCAATGTGCGCGTCATCGCCTCCACCAACAAAGATCTCGCCCATCAAGTCGAAAACGGATCTTTTCGCGAGGATCTGTTTTTTCGTCTTCAGGTCATTCCCATTCATTTTCCCCCGCTGCGCGCGCGCCGCTCCGATATTCCGCTGCTCATTAACCATTTTCTTGAAAGAGCGAACCGCAAGCATGGCTCGTCCGTCACCATCTCCCGCGAAGCCTCGATTTACCTGTGGGAGTATGACTGGCCCGGAAATATCCGTGAGCTGGAAAACCTGGTCGAGCGGCTCGTAATCCTCAGCGACGACGGCGTCACGGATCTCAAAGATCTTCCCGCGAATATTCGTTCCTTCGTTTCCGACAAGAAGAGCCCGCAACCGACCCTGGGCAACGGCCAGATCGACTTGCGCGAAGCCACGGAGCAGCTCGAACGCCGGCTCCTGGAAGAAGCGCTGCGGTTGACCAATGGCAACAAGAGCGCCGCCGCGCGCATGCTCGGGTTAAAGAGAACCACGCTAGGCGCCAAACTTCGCCGCAAATCCGGTTCCGGGGGCGGAGCGGACGCGCGAGAATCGGAGCCGGTCGAAGCTTTCTCCGAGTTTCTGGCCGCCTCCGATACCGCGAAGAACGCTTAAACCATCGCAGCATAACCATGACGATACGAGAAATGAATAGCACCGGCCAGCCAGGGAAAACAGGCTCCCCCGCCACCATTTTAGTCGTTGATAACAACAAAGGAGTTCTTGATTTTCTCCTCTTGCTGCTCTCGAAAAATGGCCTTTCGGTAACCGGCGCTTCAAGCGGCGCCGAATGTCTCGAGATCGTTAAGAGCCGGCATGTGGATCTCATGATATTGGATGTCATGATGCCGGTGATGGACGGTCTCGAGGTCTGCCGCGAGTTAAAAAGGATCGCTCCCTCGCTGCCGGTCATCCTACTCACGGCGAAGGACGATCTGGCCACCAGGGCCATAGCCATGGCACTCGGAGTGAGCGAGTTTCTCGCCAAGCCGGTCAATATCGAGGATTTCTTGACCCGGGTCCGGACCCAGCTCTCCATCTGCGGGTGGGAAAAGAGCATCGATTCGGCCAGTTCGACGATCGCGACGGAGTCCAATAGCGCGGCGGAGAAAGCTTGAGGCCCAGACCCCGAGGGGGACGGGGACTCGGCTCTCCTGATTGCGTCCTAATCCGTTCATGGTTCGGCACGCTCTCCCTTCGTGCCTATCGATGGAGACATTGACGGAGCCCTGCTTGAGCATGGAGGAAGTGAAACAAGTTGCCGGCGCCAATCCGGCCCGGCTCATGGGGATGATACGGACGTTTTCGATTCCTTGTTAGGCCGAGGCGAACAGTTGGTTTTCTTCGTCAAATGCGCCGCGCACCTCTTGCGACAAAGCCTCCAACGATTCGGCGTCCTCACAGCCAAAGACATGGGTCATTTCTGCCGTGGGCGGCGGCGGTTCGGAGAAGAAGCCCAGGTCGGCCCGGAAGCATAAATAATCGGCCATCTTGAGGATCGAAACCAGCGAGTCGGCATCGATGCTCTCGCCATCGTAATGGTGCCAATAGGCGGCCTGGCCGATCCGTGAATCGATATCCCAGAAATCCAGCAGGGCGAGACCGATGGACGCATGATCGAACGCATATTGCTCTCGTTCTTTGATGACCAGTGACCCGTGGCTTTGCTGCACTTCTTCTACCATCTGCTCGAATCCCCTCGGATCGCCATTGAGAAGTACGATCTCGCCCACGTCGTGCAATAATCCGGCAAGGAACGCCAATTCCGGGTCCGCGATTCCCGTCCGCTCGGAGAGCATGCGCGCCGCTAGCGCGGCGGCCAGCGAGTGGCGCCAGAGCTGTTTCGCAACCTTGTTGGTCCTGCTCAAGAAACTTTGCGCCGCCGCCACCATCACGATATTGCGCAGGGTGTGAAATCCCAGCACCAAAATCGCCTCATGGACGCTCCTCGGTTGCCGGCGCTGGGCATAACGGGGGGAACGGGAAATCGCCAATGTCCTGCCGGTAAGGGCGGCGTCGTCCGAAATGATCCGCGAGAGCTGGCGCACGCTGAAGTCGGGGTCCTTGAGAGTAATGAGAACTTTGCTGACGACCACCGGCAGCGAGGGTAGCTTGTACCGCTCCATAACGTCGCGAAGGTGTTCACGGACACTTTCCTGGGCTGTCTTGGATATGTAACCGAACCTTCCGGCTTCCACTTGCGCTCCTCCAGTGTTTAGAATCGGCGGAAATCGCCAAAACTCTAGCGGCGCGGAAACTTATCGGGGCACGGGACTCCAGTGGACTTGGATACGGTCCCGCACCGCCTCGAAGCGGCATCTTTCCTTCCGGCGTGAACGATTAAAGGTTCCTCAGCGCTCCCGGAAAAGGTTCGGGGCTAAGTCGGCCTGAAAAGAGCACTTTCCTCGTTGTAAGCTATGCGGATCGCCTGAACCATTTCTTCTAACGATTCATCGCTGTCGCAGCCGAACTTCGCCATGGTCGCCGCGGTCGGAGCCGGGGCTTCGGCAAAGAATCCCAAGTCTGCCTTGCAGCATAGGTAATCGGCCACGCCGAGGATCTCAGCAAGTTGGTTAGAGCCGTCTCCGGTGGCGTCGCTATGATGGTTCAAAACCGCGCGGCCGATCTGGGAGTCGATGTTCCACGAATCCAACAGCGTCAACCCGATCAAGGTGTGATCGAAGCCGTATGCCTCCTGCTCCTTGTCGATCATCCGGCAGCCCGCTCGTTGAACTTCGGCAGCGAGCTTCGCGAAGCCAATCGGATCGCCGTGCAGCAAAATCATTTCGCCGACATCATGAAGCAGTCCGGCGAGAAACGCCTGCTCCTCGCCTTGCGTGCGCAAGCGCCGGCAAAGCATCCGCATAGCAAGAGCGGCGCTCAGGGAGTGGTTCCACAGTGTTTCCGACACTCTGTTTCCTCTGATGCAAGACTGTGTGTTGCGCTGGCGGTGACGACGTTGCGCAGAGTGCGAAATCCCAGGACTTGAACCGCTCCAAGTAAAGTAGTCGGCAAATTGCGTTGCGCGTAGCTGGCCGAGCGAGAAACCGCCAGTATGCGCCCCGCCAAAGCGGCGTCATCGGAGAGGATACGGCAGAGCTTTTGCGCTTTTATATCCGGATCCTGAATCATCTCAAGGACTTTGGTAGCCACCGCCGGTAAAGAAGGCAGTTTGTGGCTTGCGACGACGTCGTTGAAGTATTTGCGCACGTTTTCTCGTGCCAAGGCGCTCGTTGATTGAACCGGGGCGGCCCCCATAGGCGTATCCTCCTAGACGAAATATCGGCAGCGAGGAGAGCGCCTTTAGAGCGGTTTAGGTCCTTTGCGCGCATGTGAACTGAGGTTATGAGCGGCGGCGGGCGGGCGAATTCATTCCCTCGAGGGTGAGTTGCGCTCGCGCTCGCCCAGGCAAGTGGCAGCGGCGCGAGATCCAAAAACGGTTGTCGGCGAAGAGCCGGTAGCCGAGGTCGAACAGAGTCCGAAAAACCGGCAATATCGAGAGCAGATAAAGCGGCCACGCCCAGCCGATGCGCCGCATCAATTAACGATAGGCCGCGGCGCCCGCCAACTGTTCGCCGTCGGCTAAGAGCAGACGAAAGTCCGTCGCCAGCTCTGCGTCGGACAGGTGAAGTTTTTCAGCCACCCAATCGGCCTGCAGCCGCGCAATGAGAAAGCCGCGCTTCGCGAGCGCGCGTTTCCGCAACGGCGCCCACCGGCTGCAGAAACCGCAGGCGCCGTCGTATAGCACCCAGCCTTCGGGTTTCCTTTCATGCAGGTTTTTCATCGAATGACGCTCAAATACGTAATCTCTTGCCTTGCCCGGAAGTTGGCCATGAAGCCACTTTTATGCTTAGATCAAGCGCTCTATTGACCGGTGTCAATGAACCTCAAAAAAGCGTGAAGGCCAAGGTTTTGGGAATGCAAGTCACTAATTTTCAGAGTGTAAAAATCTGCAATTGGGCTTCTAAAAGCGTTCTGGCACAAACACCGCTAGTAAGCCGTTAAGCCACCTCCGGCACGCCTACACAGAAAACATTACACAAATATCGACCCATCATGTTCCTTTAATAACCGCCGCCTGCTGACTCGGCACCGGTCGCAATGCCGATCGCCAGAATCAATTGAAGTGAAAATATTGCCGCAGAGCAGGCACTTTCGCATCATGCATTTCCCGCGGCGAAAACACTTTGCCACCCACTTGAGATACTGACGCGGCGTTAGACCAAATTGCCCCTCCACTTGGTGGAACAATTGCAGAGCATTTCCGTTAAAGTCGTCCAGACCGTTGCTCGTTAGCTCAATGAGTGCGCTCAAGTCACCTTTATGGATCTTCGGAGTTGTTCGTGGGCGACCACGCTTAAGTCTGTGGCCCGAGTCTTTGGCTAAGCGCTTAATCGTCCGGCCGGAAATCGCATGACCGAGTACGCAGCGCATCAGCGCGCGAATTTCCGGCGTTGCGAACTTGTACCGCGCCAGCGCTAAGCTTATCACCGCTTGGGAATTAGCGTGACGAGACTGCCATTTTTGAATTATCTTCATGCCGGCTTCGTTGTGGCGAGGAGTTCGGTGGTATTGAAGAACCAAGAGAACAGCTAGGCCGGCCCGGCTTTCTTCGGCCGC
>JACPFE010000196.1 GCA_016183145.1 Deltaproteobacteria bacterium
CCTGGTTACAACAGAGTAGATAGCTTGGTAGCTCATATAGAATTACCTTCCTTCAAGGTCATCTGATTGTGGACCGCCGGCCGGCGCTTGGGGCGAAATCATTTGCATGATCTCCCGCTTGCTGAAGCGCCACCCTCCCCCAAACTTCTTTCCCGGGATCGAACCTTGGTTCACCAGCTTGTAGACCGTGCGAGGATGCACCTGAAGGAGGCTCGCAACCTGGGACGCTGTCAAAATTTCATCAATGGACACAGGCCCTCCAAGATTTCGTCTGATTTACGGCGAGAGACCAATTAAGCATGATTTGCGCCATCTACCGCCCACTAGCGAGAAAAAAACATAAGCTTTGTATTTACAACAGCTTAAGACACCAACGACGGTAAAATCTGTGGGAAAATCCTCGACCAAAGACAAATTTTGGCCGAAAATCACACAAATTGTCAGAGTAGACGATCCCCGGCAGGATTAGCCCATCAACCGCTTGGCAGCTTTACCAAGCATGTTGAGGCCGCGAAGCTCTTGATCGAATAATGGGATTAAGGCACGAACCGAACCATTGAATTTGTGCCAAATCGTTTTCAGGTACTCCTCCTGCATGCGCACGCGGTTTAGCACGAACTCCGGGGAATCCTGACCCAAGGCCTCTTTGTCGAGCAGCATGTTGACGATCACCCCGCCGACAGGAATGCCGAAGTCCTGGAACCAGCCGATGAAACGGGAGATGACCGCGATTGGCAGCGCCTCCGGCAACGTGACGAAAAAGAATGCTGTCTTTTCTGAGTCGGTGAGCCGCTGGCGGGCTTGGCCCATGCGCTCGCGGAATTGCAGTAGATAAGCGAGCAGCGGGTCATCTTCTTTCTTCTTGCTGAAAGAGAGCATTTGGCGCAGGCTGCGCGCTTCTTCGCGGGATTTCAGCATCTTATCGACCCACAGCGAATAGACCTTCGACATGCCGAGCAACCGCCGCGCGTTGGCCGTAGGCGCGGTATCGAAGACGTAAACGTCGTAGTCGTCCTTAAGCATCAAGTCCACCATGTTTTCAAACATGGCGGATTCCTCGAAGGCCGGATTCATCGTCGCGGACTCGACGAAATCATCGGCCTTGGTACTGATGTCGGCGAACTTGAGAAACCACTGGATCTTTTCGCGAATCTCTTTTTTTGACCGTTCGATGGTTTCTTTTGTGTCGATCTCGTAGGCCCAGAAATTTTCCGCCACCGCCGTGGGCGCGCCGAAGACCGATTTTTCCAACAGCCCTGAAAGACTATGCACGGGATTGGTCGACGCCAGGAGCGTGCGCTTGCCCTGCCCGGCGAGCCAGAGCGCCGTGGCGCCGGCGAGCGCCGTCTTGCCCACGCCCCCTTTGCCGCCGAAGTAAAGAAATTTAAGGTTGGGATGGCCGCGGAAGTAGCCGGTCATCGAAGTCGTGATCTGACTCATCGAATCCATCGGTTTACACTGTTCAACATGTTCTACGGGGTTTCCCGACCTAACGATTTGAACGATTGGTCCGCCGTAGGACGGATCAGCCTTAAATTGCTTGGCTGAAACGTCTTGAACTATTGGAACAGTCTATCAGCAAGCCGCTCGATCATCGGCAGCCCGGTAATATCCCGCTCCATCTCCGGAACGTAAGCCAGGACTTGATTTCCCAGGCTGCTGCGGATGTCGCCGAGATATTTCTCCTGCATATTGATGCGATTTTTGAGATAAGTTGGAATATTGCCGGCGCGCAACTCCTGCGGCAGCACCCGGTTCACGACGTAACCGGAGATCGGCACATCGAAGCGCGCGAACAGCTCGGCGGCTTTGCGCGTATCCAAGATGATCATTTCTTCGGGAACCAAAACAAAGAAAAACGCCGCGCGTTGTTTGTCGGTGAGAATCCGCGATGAGGTATTAATCCGATTCTTAATATACTGAAGCTCCTCGAGGATTTTATCCTCTTCGACTTTTTCCTCCCGGCGCAGCGTCGCCGCGACCCGATCATACTGTCCCATCTCCTCGCGCAGCTTGGTGATCTTATTGATCCACTCGTCGTAGACTTTCGCCATGGAAAGGTAATAAAGCGCGTGACCCAACGGAACTAAATCATAGATGTAGTAGTCGTAATCGCCCTTGACGATGATATCGACCACGGCGTCGAAGATCGCGCTCTCCTCCATCGCCGGCTCGGCCGAAGCCGACGCGATGTAGCTGTCGATCTCCTCGGGGACTTTATCGAACCCGTACATGTCGAGAATTTTCTGCCGGATTTCGTTTTGATAGTCTTGTATGCGTTTATCGGCGTCGATCTCCTGGGCCCAAAGGTTGTCGATGATCGGCACCGCGCCCTTGCCGAAAATATCTTTTTGAAAAATGTCCGACAGGCTGGCTTGAGGATCGACGGAAAACAGCAGCACGCGTTTTCCTTGGCGCGCGAGCCAGTAGGCGCAGGTCGCCGAGAGCGTGGTCTTGCCCAGCCCCCCCTTGCCACCGAACATGATGTAGCGCCGCTCAGGGTGGCTCTCAAACACTTGGCGTAAGGACATAACTCAAGGACTCGATGGTCGAAGACAGCGATCCTCTATCCTCCATCCTCGATCCTCAATTCAGCGCTTCACCCCAACGTGTCCGTGATATCGCGCTCGCGCAGCATGCGCCGCTTCCAGGTGCTGATCTGCGGCGTGACGTAGGGCAGCAAGCGCAAGGAATAGTAAGGCGGCAGGATCGGCACGCCGAGCAGATCGCCCATGGTGATGAGAATGAAGAGATGCTCCATGCTGGCGCGGCTGCGCACCGCGTGGCGCGTCATCTCGTGGGACGACATGCCGTAGACGATATCTTTGAAGACTTGAAAGATGCCGCCCTTCTTGGGCTTGTCCTGTTCAGCCATGGATTCGATCCTTTCCGCCGTATTCACGTGCTTTGAACGATTTGTCCGCCGTAGGACGGATCAGCCTAAAATTGCTTGGCTGAAACGTCTTGAACCCCTCTTTAAACCCCGTGAAGATCATACTCTTCTTTTTCCCAGAATTCCTTTCGGCGCGCTAACTGGCGTTTCCATGCTGCGATTTCCGGCGCGACGAAAGGTAGCAGCCGCAGCGCGTATACCGGCGGCATAACCGGAATTCCCACCAAATCACCCAGCGTCACGACAAGAAAGATGGACTCCGCCTCGTGTCTCATCTCGCGGGCATGATGAACGAATTGATAGCCGGTCATGCCGTAAAAAAAGTCTTTGACGGCTTGCCACATCGGATTCACCGTTTCCCGATGGCGCCCTTCAATCGCATTTGCCGGCATCATGCGGAGTTCCGCTAACTGCCAACCAGGTCACTCCGAGCCCTCTCTTCATTCTCTCCCCCTCGACGGGGGAGAGTTAGAGAGGGGGTGCCGTGGCCGGTTGCGCCATCGTCGTAGGCCTTCTAAGATATTTGAAGAACGCGCGAAACCCGTCGATGCCAATAAGAATCGCGGCAAAAATCAACAGTATCGCCACAAGCACCATCAACCCGGAGCCGACGGTCGGCAACATTCTACCGGCTGCCAAGTTGGGCAAATAAACATTGAAGTACAAATTGTACGCTGTGACCAAAACCGAGGCGACGGTGGTGACGTACATTAGAATCATCGGGATACCGGCATAGACCCAGTTCTTGCCCACCGAGGCGAGCCAGATCGTCACCAGCAGTAACGAGAGCGCGGCCATCAACTGATTGGCCGCGCCAAAGAGCTGCCAGAGATAGATCCACGTCCCGGTCATCACCAACAGGATCGCCAACGCGATCGAGATAAAAGAGGAAAAATGCTGGTTGCGCAGCGGCGGGATGATCTCTCCCAGCCACTCGGTCAAAGTCACGCGCATGACGCGGAAAAGTAATTGCGTCACGACCAGGACGATGACGATGAACGCCGCGAACGCGAGCGACACCGCGTACTCCATGGGGAAGCCCCACACGCTGATGAAGCCGCCGAGACCGTTGGCGAAGGCAGCCACCGGAGAGCCCTTGGCGCCCACCGAGATAGCCAACAGAGCCAACATGCCGAGTAAAAACTCCGCGAGCATCGAACCGGCGCCCACAGGTAGCATGTCGGCTTCGTTCTCGATTTGGCGCGCTGTACCGACGGAGCCGAAAAGCGCGTGCCAGCCGGAAATCGCGCCGCAGGCGATGGTCACGAAGAGCATCGGCCAAAGCGGCATGACGCCCGCCGGCCCCATCTGCGGATTCCAACCCTTGAACATCGGGATCTGGAACTGCGCCACCTCCGGTTTGATGATCGTCCCTACGGCAGCTCCGCCCAATCCCAAGAGCATCGCGAGCGCGGTGATCCAGAAGCCCACGTATACCACCGGCTGCGCCATGCGCCAGATCGGCAGCACCGAACCTGCGTAACAAAAGAGGCTGATGGCGAGCGCCCAGAAAAGCAAACTAGGCATGATCTTCGCATCGGCCCCTTTGAAGTTTGCCAGGGTCGGATCAAAATAGGTGACAAGCGGGCTGCCGCCGGTCAACGAATTGAACGCTTCATTGAGTCCCTTGAAAAATCCTTCGCTCGCGCCGCCCATCATGATCGCCGCAAGAGTGACACCAACCGTGAGCGCAGTTGCCGGAACCAAACCGATGCGCCAGCGATAAAGCATTTGCCCGAGCAATAGACCCATCACGACGAGAAGAATCATTCCCAGGTGCGTGCGCGGCTGGGACTCCATCACCTGCGCCATGATGCCGACGAAGGCGCCAGCGACCAGCAGAAGATAAAAGAAGATGAATAGGAAAAGAATCGTGCGCGTGCGCGGGGATACCAGGCGATGCGCCACGGCGGAAAGACTATGCCCTTCGTTGCGCACTGACATTACGATGGCGCTGTAGTCGCTCACCCAGCCCATGAAGGCGACGCCGACGATAAGCCAGAGCATCGCCGGCAGCCAGCCCCACAGGGTGGCGGCGACGATGGCGCCGACGATGGGGCCGGCGGCCGCGATGGACTTGAAATGGTAGCCGAAAAGGATATTTCGGTTCGTCGGCATGAAGTCGACGCCATCCATATAGAGCGTCGCCGGCGTGGCGCGCTTGGGATCGGACTGGATGACGTTGCGGTCGATGCGCCGGGCGTAGCGCGTATAGGTGAGGTAGACGGTTATGGCTCCGAGGATAACCGCAATCAGCGCATTCATGTCGTTCTCTTTTGGTTAGCGGCAATCAGATTGACGTCACTTCTTGCCGGCTTCGACATGCCAGAGGTAAAGCGTGTGCTCCCAGGTCGAGCCGTCTTTGATATGTTCGGTCTTAAGCGGCTTCCAATCGCCCATGTCGAAGTCGTGGGAGACCACCCGGGAGCCGGGTTTCATCTGCTTCCAGATGTTGGGGCGCAGCATGAGATTGACCTCCGGCAGAAGGTACATCGTCAGCACCGAAGCGCCCGACAAGTCCACCGTCCTTATATCCTGCTGGCGGATTTCAACTAAATTGCCGACACCGGCCTTGGCGATATTTTCTTTCGACTCTTTGATCCGTTCCGGGTCGATCTCGAAGCCGATGGCTTTGACGCCGTACTTCTTCGCCGCAGTGACCACGATGCGACCGTCGCCGGAACCCAGGTCGTAAACCACGTCGCCTTTTTTCACCCGAGCCAGCTCAAGCATGCGCTCGACCACTTCCTGCGGCGTCGGCACATAGGGAACAATCTTGCCTTCTTGCGCCCCGACCGAGGTCAAGGAAAGCACCGGCGGTTGCGCCACTATGATCGCAGCGGCAAGTATCGAAAACCGCATTATCCTTTTCATCATCGCCCCCTCATTTTTCTCTGCGCCGAGCCGAACGGGCAACCCTATGTGGTTGCCCGTTCGGAGGGCAGGCATCCTTCGACTGACTCAGGACAGGCTCCGGCCTGCCCCTACATCGATGCGGCGTTGAAATCAAACTGAACCACCACCCAATGATCCACTACGCATTTTTCTGCCAGAACTTGCCTAACCAACTGCCGCCTTCCTTTTCCGCGACCTCTTCCAGCTCGCCCGCGTCGAGCCAAATGCCATGGCAAGCGACGCATTGGTCGATCAAGATTTTCTGAAAGCTGCGCTCTTTCAATGAATCGCCGCACTTGGGGCATTTCATGTAGGATGCCTTTTTGGCGGCCTCCTTGGCTTCGTCCTCTTGCTTAGCCTTCATTTTGGCGAGCAGCTCGCGCTCTTTTTTCACGAAGTACTCTTCTTCTTGCGCTTTCTTGCGCTCGTCCCACTTGTTTGCCATGCCGCCCCTCCAGCGATGTCTCTAGTTTAAGCCAACGTCTTTCTAAGCCACTTCACCGTCCGCGTTACCGACTTTCCCGCCGCTTCCAGGTTTGCCGGGTTCTTGCCCTGCGGGTTGTTGAGAAAAGCGTGGCCTGCCCCTTCATACATTTCGATCTCATACTTGATTTTGTGTCGATCCAGGGTGTCGCGAAACATCTCGATCTCGGTCTTGGTCGTGCCAGGATCGTCGGTGCCGTAGTGGCACAGCAAGGGCGCCCGAATATCGCGTAAGTCTTCGGGGTCAGGGAACAAGCTCTGGTAATAGATCACGCCCGCGGCAAAAGCGCGCGACTGCGCTACGGCGTAGAGCGCCAGACCGCCGCCCATGCAGAAGCCAAGCACGGCAACTTTTTTCTTTCCAAGCCACGGGAGCTTGCGCAAGTAGGGCACGCTGTCGACGATGTTGGTAACAGCGCGTGGAATATCCAGGGAGGTTTTTTTCAGAGCGCAGTCTTCGAGCGTGTGATAGGTCTTGCCGTGGAAAAGATCCGGCGAGAGACAGACGAATCCTTCCTGGGCGAAACGCCGCGTCACCGCCCGCTGGCCATCATCCAGGCCGCGATAACCATGCACGAGCACGATGGCCGCGCGCGGTTCGCCGGCCGTGGGCCGCGACAGAAATCCATCGACAACCTCTTTGCCGCTCCGGTAGGCGGCATGCATGGAAACGATTCTTTCGGCCATAGTTTCGACGCGCCCTAATTGGCGAACCCGCCGATGTAAGGGAGTTTGGCCGCGGTCTTTTTGACCTGGTCGAGATTGGCGCGGAGCAAGGCCGTCGAGTCCCAACAGCCGCTGGTCAGCGCGCTGCGGTATGTTTCGGGCAAATCGATGGCGATCCGCTTGTCGTCGAAGCAGATTGTTTTCGTTTCGATATCGACGGTAAATTTCGTCTTGGGATTTTCCTCGACGGTCTTCATCATCAGAGCCACCTCGTCGTGCGTAGCCGTCACCGTAGGCAGGCCCATCATCGTGCAATTGCCGGCGAAGATCGCCGCGAAGGATTCGCCGACGATTGCTTTGATGCCGAATCGGTAAAGCGCCTGGGGCGCGTGCTCGCGCGAAGAACCGCAACCGAAGTTCTTGTTGACGAAGAGAACCGATGCTCCCTGGTACTCGGGATCGTTGAAAGGATGGTCTTTCTTCTTGCCGGAAGCGTCGAAGCGCTCGTCGAAAAAGGGATAATCGCCCATGCGCGCGAAGGTGACTTCTTTCAGATAGCGGGCCGGTATGATGCGGTCCGTATCGATGTCATTGCCGCGCATCGGCACGGCCGTACCGCCAACTTTGACGATCTTGACTATTTCGGTCATGGTCCCTCGCTTATTCGTACTGGCGAACGTCGACGACTTTGCCGTTGAGCGCCGCCGCCGCCACCATCGCCGGGCTCATCAGCAGCGTGCGCCCCTGCGGGCTGCCCTGGCGACCGATAAAGTTGCGGTTCGACGACGACGCGCAAATTTCCCGGCCGTTGAGCTTATCGGGATTCATCGCCAAGCACATCGAGCAACCGGCCTCGCGCCACTGGAATCCTGCTTGTTTGAAAACTTCATGCAGCCCTTCCGCTTCCGCCAGCTTCTTCACTTCCGCCGAACCCGGCACGACCAGCGCGCGAATACCCGCCTTGACCTTGCGACCCTGGGCGATCTTCGCCGCCGCCCGGAAATCGGTCATGCGCGAGTTGGTGCACGAGCCGATGAACGCCACGTCGATCGGCGTGCCGAGAATCGGCGCCCCCGGCTGCCAGCCCATATGCTCATAGGCCTTGCGCGCGCCATCAGGATCGGCGTACTCATCCGGTATGGGGAGCCGCTCGGAGATGCCCACCGACTGCCCGGGGTTGATGCCCCAGGTCACCGTCGGCTCGATGTCCTTTCCTTCCATATTTATGACATCATCGTATATGGCGGCGCTATCCGATGCCACGGACTTCCAGTAATTGACGGCGCGGTCAAACGCCGCTCCCGAGGGAACATAGCGCCGGCCTTTAAGATAATCGAAAGTCGTCTGGTCCGGATTGACGTAGCCCACCAGCGCGCCCCCCTCGATACTCATGTTGCACAGGGTCATACGCTCTTCCATGTTCATCCGGTCGATCACCGCGCCGCCGTACTCGTAGGCGAAGCCCTTGCCGCCGCTGACGCCCAATTTTCGGATGATACTTAGAATCACGTCCTTGGCGTAGACACCGGTGCCAAGCGCGCCGTTGACATTGATACGGCGCACCTTGAGCTTGTCCATCGCAAGGGTCTGCGTCGCCAGCACGTCGCGTACCTGGCTCGTGCCGATGCCGAACGCCAGTGTGCCGAAGGCGCCGTGAGTGCTCGTGTGGCTGTCGCCGCAGGCGAGGGTCATCCCCGGCTGGGTCAAGCCGAGCTGCGGACCGATCACATGGACAATCCCTTGGTTCATGCTGTCGAGTCCAAAAAACTCCACGCCGAATTGCTTGACGTTTTTCTCGAGGGCCTGCGTCAGTTCTTCGGCCTCGGGATCGAGAAACGGCCGGGTGCGAATATCGGTCGGCACAATATGATCGACGGTCGCGAAGGTGCGCTCCAGGAACGCTACGTCCATACCCTTCTCGCGCAGCATGTCGAAGGCCGGCGCCGTGGTGATTTCATGAATTAGATGCAGCCCAATGAAAAGCTGAGTCTGACCCGTGGGCAATACGCCGACGCTGTGGGATTCCCAGATCTTATCGTAAAGCGTTCTACCGGCCATGCGCAAAAATCTCCTTCGCGGAGATCATATCGGCCCATACTTGCGACTTCAAGAGCGGGATAATGAGAACCGAGGATGGAAGATCGAAGATGGAGGATCGATATTCGATCCTCGATCCTCTATTTTCCATTCTCGTTCTTTGCGTAAATCCACTGCCCCGGATTCTTCGCGTAATCGTCGTAAGAACCCGCGCAGGTGATCCCCGGAATCTGCGGAATCCAGTCTTCTCTCAACAGATCATCCGGGTCGCCGTACTTCTCGGCGAGTTTGCGCACCTCGGGGTCGTCCAGCGCGGTGAGCCGGCCGTTGCGAATGATCGTGTATTCTTTGCCGCTCTTGGTCGTGATCGTGAAGGTCGCAAACAGTAGATGAATATGCAGATGGCCGTAGAGAATGCCATTCTCGCCTGCCCACTTTTCCTCCGCCGAGCGCCACAGTGTGCCGAAACCCATGTGGCTCACGCCCGAGCGGCGCCGCTCCCATTCGAAGCCGCCTGAGGAATGTTTTTCGATGCCGCTCGGCCTAAGAATCTTCGGGTTGGTGCCGATGGCGACTTCCCAGAGATAGAAAAGCCCCGGCCGCGGGAAGCAGGGATACTGTGTGCGTTTGCTTTCTTCGAAGAGATCGCGCCAGGCGTCGCCATATGCCGCGCCACCGACGATCTTGACGATCTGCCCCCCCTCCAGCTCAACTTTCACCTGCGGGAACGCGCGTGAAAAGTGACTGGTGGTTCCGGAGACGACTCCCGTGGCGTCTTCCTTTGCGATGATCGGCGGCACCGGATGACCGAACAGATGGCCGTTGCGCGGCGTCGAAGAAAAGCCGTAGCGGGTGCCGTCGTAGTACTCGTCCCAATAGGTCCAGATGATGTCGGTTCCCTCCGCGTCCGTGAGCCGTGCGCGACCACCCCGACCGTACTCCCAGATCGGGTCCCAGGTTTTCTTGTTGATGAGCAGGTGAAGGTCGAGCGGATAGGTCGTCGAGCCCTGGAGGAAATGTTCGGGCCGCAGCCAGGGAATCTGCTCGTAGCGAAAGTCCGTTTTCGGAATCGGACCGCCCTTGCCATGGATGAGTAAATCGTAACCGCCGCGCAGCGCAAAGTCTTCGATGTAAGGCATCCCCTCCCAACGGCGTGGGTTTTTGTCCCAGGGTTCGCGCCGCATGATCACTTCCACTTCATCTAAATAATCGAACTCCCGATCGGGGTTACCCATGTCGGCAACAAGGATATCGACATGCGCGCCCTTTTCGCGCAGCGCCGCGGCGACGGCATGAGGCACGTCGAGATCGTACTCCCGGTCGATGGCAATCAGCACCTTGTTGCCCGCCACCGTCTTGTTGTAGCCGACGAAACCGATGTGGCTGTCGCGGTTCTCCCGCGCGTTGGCCAGCGCGCGTGCAAAGGGCATCAATGCCGGGATATCCGCCGATCGCAGTCCCGCGCGCTTCAACTGTTCGTCCTTTGGAATCGAGTTGCTCAAACCTACACCATCATCCGCCGTGTCGCACATGCTTCCTCCCTCTTGCCTCCTCTCCCTCTGGGAGAGGATTGAGGTGAGGGCGGTTTTTGCCAACTTTCCCTCACCCTATCCCTCTCCCGCAAGCGGGCGAGGGAACGCTCAAACAAGATCTACGAAATTCCTACAGACAATTCTTCCTCACCCACGCGACGATCTCGCACCGCTTGGCGAACCAGATATCGGGAAACGACTTGGCGTATTTGATGCACTCGTCGTAAACCTTACC
>JACPFE010000197.1 GCA_016183145.1 Deltaproteobacteria bacterium
GTCTATTACTCGAAGCAGAGCTTGGGTCTATTAGCCACCGCTGCCAAAGGGACACTAATCTCGAAAAGAAACTCGCCATTGGAATATTTTTCATGGCCTCTCGAAGGCGGTAAGGAATGGCGAGATGCTTTTGTCCTCGACAACCTGCAGCAAAAATCATCTCGAAAGGTTGAAAACCTTCATGTCGTGGCCGGCCTCGAGGAAATCAGCGTTCCAGCCGGAACCTTTGAATCCATTAAAATTGACACCTATGCAGTGAACGGCGGCGCATTGTTAGCCGAACACTGGTACGCCCCCGGAGCGAAATGGTTCGTGAAAACACGAAACTATCTTCAAGTCGGCGTTCGTGAAGAGCAGCTCACGAGCTTCGAGTCCGAATGAGCACGCCGTTGGACGTCGCTGTCACCCATCTTTTTGCCGAGTGCCTGGATGCAGCAACCGGTCGCGTCTGTAAACAAGGGAGGAGTTCGGTATTCCATTTAGAACGTCGCCTTTTCCTTAAATCCGTTTTTCTGCCTTCCTGACTTCCACCCTCGTATCGCGGTCGTTGTTGCCTGGGTGGAAGGCATCCGCTCGGGCCTTCAGGTGGGATTCGCTCCCGGAGCTGCCGGCAAGGGCAGTTGGGTTTGTTGGGGACGGCATGACGCCCTTAAAGTGTTGCCATCCCGGAAACTGGTAGTTGATCCAAGGGTGGTAGACCATCGCTTGCCCGGATCTAATGCCCGGGGTAACGATCGCCTGAATACGAAAGGAGGTCAGATCATTGTAGGCTTCTACCTCATCGCCGTCCTGGATGTCACGGGCCCTGGCATCCTGCTGGCTCATGAACATCACAGGTTGGCCCCGTTGCAGCCGCAAAATCATTGCGTCGTCAATCCAGTCACTGTGAATGCTCCAACGCGCATGGCCGCCGGTCAGTTGAAGCGGATAGTTGCCCCCGGCCCGAGGGGAATCTTTGTGAGTAGGCAGCGCCTCTCCGAGTTCCAGAAACCAATCGTGATCGATGTAGAACTGAATGCGCCGCGTGAGAGTGGGGTAAGGCTGTTTTCTTTCCGTATGCCACACCAGAGGGACCATGGGCTCGCCCTCCTTGAGATCGCAAGCGTTACCCAAGGAACCCATCGGCCCACCGACGTTGCCGATACCTGTAAATGGAGTTATCCCTCGCTGTTTGAACTCCTCCCAGTCCGTCACCTCGACGTTGACCGCGTTATAGAAAAGATCTCTAGACAAATCTTCTGTGCCATCTTCGGCATAAAGCCCTCCCGCAGTCATCTTATCCACCATCTGATCAAAGCGTCTCTCGGTCCCCGGAGCATCGCGATAGCTCGCCAGGCCTCTCCGCTTGGCCTGCTCGTCGATCTTCCGCGTAAGAAGGACGAACATCTCCCATTCGGTTTTGGCTTCGTAGAGAGGCTCTGCCGCTTGCTCGTTGACATGAAGATAGGGCGTTACCGGCCTGGCCGTAAGGAGAACGGCGGTAGCCTCGTACCAAGTGGCAGCGGGGAGCACGATGTCGGAGTAAAGAGCGGTTGCGCTCATGCGCCAGTCGATGGTTACCAACTGCCTGAGCTTGGGCAACAGGTTCTGGAGGAGATGACCGGTTCCCCGAACTCTGCGGAACAGATCGCTGCCAACGGCAAATATAACCCTGGGCTCGATAGTCAAGGCACGGCCTTGAAATTGCCAGCCCTTCTCGCGCGCTTCCCGTATATAATCTCGCAGCGAGCGTTTCAACGCGGGATCCCAGCTATTGTTCTCCTCGCTTAATTGCAGCAGCCCGCCATGCACTTGATAGAACAACGACATCGGAGTAAGTGCGCCGAAAGCCTCCTGGGCATACTCGTAGAGAATCATCTCCTGAGTGAGACCCTGTTCCTTCCAGGCTGAGTAGCGAGGGTCCGCCGATGCCGCCGAGAGAAGGACCTGGCCACCTCGTCTCATCAAGGTTCCCACCTCCGTATCCAAAGAGAGCACCGGGAAGGCGTTGAAGGAGGCCCCTTTCCGGCCGACATGGCCGCACAGCGCAAAGACGAGAATCATCGCCCGCTCGATCAGGTCGCCGTGATAGTACTTGCCCCACACAGAAGTGGACGTGTTGACCACACCCTTGGCTCGAGCAATCTTCCGGGCAAGCCTGCGGATCATCTGCGGGGATACCCCGCAGGAGGAAGAGGCTTGCTCCGGGGTGTGTTCCCGATCGAGCTTCTCTCTGAGCATCGCCATAACCGGGGTTACTTTGATTTTTCCCTGGCGGCTCTGCACTTCATACTCCCCGGCCAGCGCGGGCAGCATGCCCTCTAGGGCGAGGCTCCCGCGGGGCCTCGACCACGCTCTGGCTGGTCAGGTCGTAGAAATAAAGTACGTCTTGCCGGCCATCTCGCTTCAAATCTTGCTCTCGCAGGAACTTGCCGTTGTCCTGTCTGACCAAGAAAGGAAGGTCGGTCTGCTCTCGGATGAACTCCTCTTTATACAGACCCTCGCTCAGGATGACTTGCGCCAAGGAAAGGGCCAAGGCGGCATCGCTTCCCGGATTCAGAGGGACCCAGAGATCGGCATGGACCGTCGAGGCGTTCGCATCAGGGGAGATAACGACGATCTCGGCACCATGGTATCGAGCCTCGGCGAGGTAGTGGAAGTTGGGGATGTGAGTGAAAGCGGGGTTACCTCCCCAGATCAAAATCATATCGGCGTAGAACCAGTTGTCCGCCGAATCGCCGAGATATATCTTGCCGAAGGTCAAGGCGGTGCCGGGCCAGAAATCCCCGATCTCGGTGGTTTGGGCAGGAAGCGGCGCTCCTAAAGTGCGAAGGAAACCGGCAAGACCATAAGCAGCGTAGCTCTGGCCAGCCCCTGTGCCGATACTGTTAACGACCGCCTCCGGACCCTCTTTGATCAGCACGTCGATAATCGCATCGGCGATCTTTGTGAGCGCCTCATCCCAACTGATCCGGCGCCATTTGCCCTTACCTCGCTCGCCCACCCGCTCCAGTGGATACTTGAGGCGATCGGGCGCATAAATTCGGCGAACAAAAGAGGCCCCTTTTTGACAACCCCGAGGGTTCAGATCGGGGACCATAGGATCGTTACGGTGCGGATAACCGGCCACCTGCTCCTCTCTGAGCAAGATGCCATCCTTGGAGAATACATTGAAGCTACAAAACTGCTGCCATGCGCAGCCACGAGGGTGAGAACCCTTGGTCACCTTATCCCAATCCCAGAAAGCGTTGCGAAGCTGGCGCAGGTCGTACTGTGATGCTTCAGGGAGCAAACCAGGGTCTTTGGTTTTCAGATGATGCGACTCCAGAGTCAATTGGGTCATCTCTCCTCCTTCAAGGCTTGTAATCTTGGTTCTTCCGGGATTTCTGCGGGTAAAAGGATCCGTCTCATGTCTGCTCCCCCTCTGCCGTTAGAACTTATCATGATTCACGAGCCTTGGTTGGCCTCTGGCTCCCTTCCCCCCTTGCGGGGGAAGGTTAGGATGGGGGGAACGAACGTCGCGGGATACCCCCCACCTTTGTCCTCCCCCGCAAGGGGGGAGGAAACAGGGGGACGGCGGAATTTGAAGAGAAAACAAGGATTCACAACAAAGCCAGAAGCGCCAAAATGTAAAGCTGGGAACGTTCACTGGTGCAATCCTCGCTGGACGCACAAAGCGTCCGAAGCACATCAACGCGGAACCCTCCTTAACACGAATTATCACTGGCAATTGACTGTTGGTTTTCGAGATTGATATAGCTCTTCCCAGTTACGCTGTAAACCCTGGACCTCAATCAACGAGATTGCAAAAAATGAGAGTTACGATGCGCTCATCAGATCGGATGCGGACCAAAGCCAATTTGATTATTTCATTCCTGGCGCTCTCGGCCGTCCTCGGCTTTCGCCCTAGCACTGCGCTAGCGGCACAACTTGAGACATTCAATCTTAGTTACTCCGCACTGGTACCATCGGGTGCGCCATTTTGGATCGCCCATGAGCTGCAAATTTTCGAGCGCGAGGGGATCAAACCCCAACTTCTCTATATCAACGCCGCGCCCCGCGTGATGGCGGCGATTCTCGCCGGCGAGGTGCAAGTTTCTTTGTCGGGGGTGAGTCCCCTGGTGTCGACCTATGCCCAAGGAAGCGACCCGGTGGCGATCGCTGGCGCGGTCAATCAAATCAATGTGTCGATTTTTGCGCGGCCGGAAATCGGCAGGCCGGAAGATCTACGCGGCAAACGACTGGGCATCACGCGCTTTGGTGGGCTGACCGATTTCTCGGCTCAATACGCTCTTAAGAAGTGGGGCCTGCAGCCCGCAAAGGACGTTGCGTTGATTCAAATCGGTGATACCAGCGCGCTGATGGGCGCCATGGCGGGTAATGCGGTGCAAGCGGCTACGCTTCAGCCGCCGTCGACGATTTTGGCCGCGCAACTTCGTTACCGCGAATTGCTCGACCTGTCCAAGTCAGGCCTTGAGTATCAAAACACCGTGGTTTTGACGACGCGGTCGGTGTTGAAGAGATCGCCGGACACCTTTCGTCGATTTGTGCGCGCTTACTCCGCGGCGCTGGCGGTTTTTCATCTCCAGAAAGAAACGGCTCTCAAAGTGATCGCGCGTTATTTAAGAGGGATGGACCCAGTCGTTCTTGAGAAAAGCTATGACGCTTACAAAGCTTGGGTGCCGGAAATTCCATATCTAAATCAGCCGGGCATGGAAACCGCGATCGCCCTTACGCCGGCGAGGGGCAAAGAAAAAGAAATAAGGTACGGCGATCTCGTCGACGAGAGTTTGGTTCGGGAGTTGGAACGGCAGGGCTTTTACCGAGACCTCTACGGGAAGCGATAATTGAGTATATCGGAGTAGAAATCGAGGACGAAAAGCGGGAAGTGGGGTGAGCCTATGCTTTTGATCACCGACCCGGAAGTGCGCCAGGTGCTCAATATGCGCGACTGCATCGACGCGATGGAGCGGGCCTTTGCCGAAGAGGCGCGCGGCATCGCGGTCAACAAACCGAGAAGCCGCTATAAAGTGCCGCCCGATTTAGATAAGCCCGGCTATATGGCCAACATCATTGCCGGAGCGGTGCCCAGCTCGGGTGTGGCGGCGCTGCGCTATGATTCGACCATCGTGCAGGAGAGGTTGGTAGCGGGCAGCAAGAGAATGGATTTTCCCTCGCCCTTGAAGCGCAGTTGGGGATTCGTGCTGCTGTTCAGTTTGCAGACCGGCGAGCCGCTCGCGTTGATCCATGACTTTAGCCTGTCGGCGATCCGCGTTGGCGCCACTACTGGAATCGCCAACCGCGCGCTGGCAAAGACGAATGCCAAAGTTGTGGGTATTTTAGGCTCGGGCAACGAAGCGCGCACCAATCTAGAAGCCATCTGCGCGGTGCGCGCCATCGAACGGGTGAAAGTCTATAGCATCACGAAGGAGCATCGCGATCGGTTTGCCGAGGAGATGACCGAGTTACTCAACGTCGAAGTTCAACCCGTAAATAGCCCCGAAGCCGTAATCAAGGGATCGGATATCGTTATGTGCGCCACCAACGCGAGCCAGCCGGTGTTCGACGGCAATTGGCTTGAGCCGGGGCAACTGGTGACGACCATTGCCAACACCGACGGCGTGCACCGGCGCACCGAGGCGGATGCGACGACGATGATTCGCGCGGATTTCATCGTGCTGAACAACAAAGAGACCTCAATCACCAATCAACAGCGCGAGCTGCTCGACTTAATCGATAGTGGCAAGTTCGGTTGGGATAAAGTGTGCGAGCTCGGTCAAGTCCTGGCTGGCCATCATCCGGGACGGACGAGCCAGCAGCAAATTATTTATTACAAAAGCAATACCGGTGTCGGCATCCAATTCGCCGCCGCGGGAGCTTTGATTTATGAAAAATGCAGGGCACGTGGGCTTGGCAGAGACCTGCCGAGCGAATGGTTCGGCGCCGACCTGAGCGAATGGATGGGCAAGGGCTTCATGCCGTCGCCGTAACGGTCTGCTAAAAAAGTCTTATGCTTTGTTGCGCTCAATGGCCGCTCGCCGACGACTTGGAACAGTTCGAGTCGTTGCATAAGCTCGGCTATCGAAGGCGCCGATCGATCGCAATTGCGCCAGCGGCAGGGGGAACGGTTGGTTTCGTTGTATCAACGGACGTGGACGCATATTCCCTTTTACCGCGAGCGTTGGCGGGAGCATGGACTTCGCGCCGACGATATTCGCAGCCTGAGCGACATTTCGAAGCTTCCCATCCTCAGCAAAAGTGATTTCGAATCAGACCTGGCGGAACATCCGCCCTTCGGGAGCTATCAGGGGAATTTCCCGGCCATCCGAGTTCAGGCGAGTTCCGGCAGCTCGGGACATCCCAAGCCGTTTTTTCAAACCCGCAGCGACTGGGACACCATCGCCAATCTGTCGTCGCGCCGCTTCCATGCGCAAGGGGTCCGGGCGGGAGATATTTTGCAAGTTGTCTTTACCTATTCTCTATTCATCGCCGGTTTCACCGGCACCGAGGGAGCCATGAAACTGGGCGCGCTCGTCGTTCCTGCCGGCAGCGGCGCGGTGACGCCGAGCGAAAGGCAAGTTCGTCTGCTTTCCGAATGGGGCGCCACCGTCATCGCCGGGACGCCGTCCTACGTTTTGCATCTCGCCGACGTCGCCGAACGCATGGGGATGGATTTGCAACGCGACTTCAAGCTGCGCATCGGCACGCACACCGCCGAGCCGATGACCGAGGCGGCGCGGCGATCCATTGAAGCGCGCTGGGGAATCAAGGCCTACGACAACTTCGGAAGCGTGGAGACCGGCGCGCCGACCTTCGAGTGTGCCGAGCAAAACGGCTACCACATCAATGAAGACGCCTATATCTTCGAGATCCTGGATCGCGATACTTTGACGCCGGCAAGGCCGGGAGACGACGGAGTCGTCGTTGTGACCAGCCTCTTTAAAGAAGCCGCGCCGGTGATCCGCTATAACCTGGAAGACATCAGCGCGATCATCGATGATCCTTGCGGGTGCGGCAGGACTTTTCGCAGACTGATGAAAATCAAAGGGCGGGCAAGCGAGATGCTAAAGGTGCGCGGCGTGCCCTTTTACCCGGCGGCGGTGGAGGGCGTGCTGGAAAGCTTTCCGGAGCTCATAAGAGAATACCGGCTGGTCATCGATCGCCATGGACAACAAGACCGAGTGACCGTCCAGGTGGAGCGGCGCTCGGACGCGGTTGATAAAAACTCGCTTCGTGAACGGCTGCAACGAGCCTTGAAAGTGGCGACCGGTCTTACCATGGACACGGAGTTGCTGCCGCCGGGCGAGCTGACCCGGTCGCTGAAAATCGAAGAGAGAATCAAGGCCACAAGAATCTGGGATCGAAGAGGAGAGAAGAATGTTTAGCGACACCCGAGATTTTATCGAGGCGCTGCACGCCGCCGGGGACCTTCATGAGATCGAGAAGGAAGTGCACTGGGATCTCGAGCTCGGCGCGGTCAGCCGGCTTGCCTGTGAGAAGGACGGCCCGGCGCTGTGGTTCAAGCGCATCACCGATTATCCGGCAGGAATCACCGCTTTCGTCAATCCCATGGCGACCTGGCGGCGCGTGGCTGTGGCATTCGGTTTGCCGCCAGATGCTTCGCTGAAAGAGATCTACGCCGAATACGAAAAGCGCGAAGGACAACTGATCGCTCCCGTCACGGTCGCCGGCGGGCCTTGCAAAGAAATGATCCGGCGCGGCGCGGACATCGACCTTTACGATTTTCCGGCGCCGATGCTGCATGATGGCGACGGCGGCCGCTATCTGGGAACCTGGGACATGGCGGTGTGCCGTGACCCCGAGACGAATTGGGTAAACTGGGGGATGTACCGCTTCATGGTTTACGACTCGCTCCATCTCACCGGGTTTCCGCGTCCCACCAGCCATCTGGGCAAAGTTTTTCAAGATCACTATGTCGCGAAGAACCGACCGATGCCCATGGCATTGGTCATCGGCGCTGATCCAATCTCTCACTTCACGGCTTCGGCGACCTATCATATCGGCGGTGAAGAGGCCGCCCTGGCGGGCGGCTTGCGAGGCGCGCCGGTGGAACTGGTGCGCTGCGAGACCAACGATCTTTTGGTTCCCGCTCATTCAGAGATCATCGTCGAGTGCGACGTGTTACCCGACTGCGCCGGCCTGGAAGGACCCTACGGCGAATACCCCGGCTACCGCACCGGCGAGATGGGCAACGGCATCTTCTGTCGCGTGAGCGCCGTTACGCATCGCAAAAACCCGATTCTTACCGTCGACGCCACGGGGTACCGCGATGACAGCTCGACCATCACCGCACTGACCGGCGCCATCGCCATCAAGCGCAGACTGGAGCGACACGGAATTCCGGTTATGGACGTAAACGTCCCGCGCGAGGGCGCGGTGCACCTGGCGGTGATCGCAGTCAAGTACGGCGGCAAGCAGATGTCGCGAGAAATCCTTGAAACTCTGACCTCGCGACGGGCGCTCCTGTCAAAAATCTTTCTCGTGGAGCCGGATGTCGATGTCTACGACATCGGGAAAGTTCTCCATGCCTTTTCGACGAAGTGCCACCCCGCCCACGGCATCCACGTGGTTCACTACGAAGGCCGCGCCAACACGCTGACGCCCTGCTACAGCCAGGGAGAAAGGGCTTTGCAAAAAGGCGCCACGGCTCTTTACGATTGCACCTGGCCGGGCGAGTGGTCGAGAGAATGGGAAGTGCCGGTGCAGGCGACCTTTGACTCAATCTTTTCGGACTCAACCAAAGAAAAAGTTCTGGCAAACTGGAAATCCTATGGCTTCAAAGACTGACAGACAGACCTGGGAAACTTTTGTGCGCCGCCCGGGCGATCTCAGGGAAGGAATCGAGACACCGATGGTTCTGCGCGATCTCACTCCGGGCAAGCACAAGTATCAAATGCGCCATGTGGTCGCGGTGCTGAGCCGCGATCCCCGGGAAACAGAAGATCTGCTTCGAGTTCGCACGGTGGTGGGGGTTCTCCTACCCGAAACCTGGGGGTTAAAAATTATTCGGGCATTGCCCACCGAGTTGCCGGGAAGGCCATACCACGATTTCTACGATGCTCTAAGACGCGCGGCGGTGTCAGGCGATTAATGCCTCGCACCACGGCGCGTCGCGGGCTTGTCCAGGGCTTCGCCCCAGCGGGATAGAAACGCGACGACGAATCCATTCTGGTCGGCGGCTTCCACCGCCAATGGCGCGAGCGACATGGCGACGCTCAGGGCGATGTGGTAGCCGATGGAGCGCGACGCCAGCGCGCGGCGGTAGGCCGGATGAGATCGGTTAACCCAGACGGTTGATTCCACCAAGCGTCCCAGGTCCACGTCGTCAGGGCGGTCTTCGAATTGAATGTCGAGTCCGTAGTGCGCAGGACGGCGGGCGCCGGCGCTGCCTGGCAAAACGGTTCCTTGTTCCTTCGGCTCGTACGGCTCCCGAGATTCGAGGACCTGAGGCTGATCGCCATTTGCACCCATTGATGTCTCCGGCGTCGCGTCTTCCACCTGCGCTTCCGCTTGTAACGTTTCCGCTACCACGGCGTTGACGAAGGCCCGCCCATCCACGGCGCCGCTGCTGCCGCCGAGCGCAAGGCGCTTCTGGCCGCCGGCGCGCCGCTCGACGAGACTCGCCAGCAGCGGAAAGTCGATGGCGAGGTCTTCCAGCAGGTGTGCTAAATCGCGCTGCAGGGGGCGCACTTCGCGCGGTGGCGCTTCTTCGCTCGCCGGCCGAACATCGCCCCA
>JACPFE010000198.1 GCA_016183145.1 Deltaproteobacteria bacterium
AAAGCTACAGGCAAGTTGCGGAGCAAATCGAGGTGTCCGAAGCGACGATCTATCATTGGGAACGCAAGGTCACTCCGAGTTCACGTATTGCCGAAACAGTCACGCGTCCGCAGTTGGACTGCGCATCCTTCGCGTAAACGTAAATTCCGTCCTTGATAATTTATAGATTATTTACTATTGCGAAAAAGGCGCAGGAATCTATGCGATCTCATTTGGAGGAGATCACAAACACCTTGCTCAAGTAGATTAAAGCTCGAACAAGCAAGGCGCGGGGGCCCGTGTAACTTTGATGAAGTGCGCGTGACGGGGGAATTGATGGAATCTCAGCCAAAGGATCTTCGTTCGTTTCTAAAGATCCTGGACGGTAAATGGCCTGGCGAGGTGCTGCGGGTTGATACCCAAGGCAAGATGTTCGATCTCGCCGAGTGTGATGCCGCGGCATTTCTTGCCAAGCTCAAGGCGAGCGGGAAGCGGCCGGCAACGTTATTTCGCGGCTTTAAGACGCTGAGCGGCAAAACCTGGCATGGCGAGCTTCTGTTCTCGGAGCTGGCGACCTATCGCAAGCAAGCCGTGGCGCTGGATCTCGATGGCGAAGTGACCTTTCACCAGTTGGCCCAAGAGTTCTCCCGGAGGAACCGTCTGGCCCAAAAGCCGGTAAAAGTTCCGTCACCGGACGCGCCGGTCAAGCAGACAGTCGCCAGTGGTGCCGGGCTTTCACTCTTCGATCTGCCGGTGTACCGCAAGGACGAGTTCGATGCCAAACCCGGATGGCTCTGCGCCATCGGTGTCGGCAAAGAGCCCGAGGCGGGAAGATACAACTGTTCTTGGCACCGCCTTCACGTGCATTCCCCCGAGCACGCCTCGGCGCGTATCAACCCGCGCCACTTGATGGAGTACATGAATCGCTACCGCGCCAAGGGCGCCGACAAAATGCCGGTAGCTTTCGTTCTCGGACACCACCCGGCCTTTGAGGTCGCGGCGGGCTCCAACTGCGCGTGGGGGGTCGATGAATATGATTTCGCCGGCGGCCTGATGGACAGTCCGCTGCGGGTCACGGAATCGGAGACCTTGGGGGCGGATTTTTTGATTCCGGCGGATGCGGAAATTATTGTCGAAGGTTTGATCGATCTCCATAAGAAAGAATTTTGCGGCCCCTGGGCCGATGTCATGCGCTATTACTCGCCGCAAACCCTGGAACCCGTGTTTACGCCGACCGCGTTTCTCATGCGGCGCAACCCCATCTGTATCGGCAATTGGACGGGTCACGATAGTTACGGGCTGCTGGGCGCCGCTTCTTACATCTACAGCGTTCTCAAAGAGCGCTATCCACGTGTTCTGGCCGTCAATCAGGTCTGCCCCTATACCTATATCATTCAATTCAAGCCGCGCGTTCCCGGCGAGAGCACCCGCCTCGCCGCCATGGCTCTGGGAAGCTTCGCGGATCGAATCAAAAACGTCATTCTGGTCGACGAAGACATCGATCCCTTCGATCTCAATCTCGTATTGTTTTCCATCAGCACGCGGGTCGATGCCGACTCCGGACAGGTGCAAATCATTCGGGATCTGCAAGCCAACCGCCAGGATCCTTCGACGGAGCGCGCCTTGCGTGTTGGCGGATTGATCATCGATAGCACCAAGCCGGTGGGGAAACCGTTCCCGGACATCGGCAAGCCGCCCGATGGGTCTATGGCGCGGATTCGTCTGGAAGATTTTGTCAGCGCGGCTGAGTTGGGAAAAATCACGGGCTGACGTTTTCTTGCATGCGCCTGAGGGTTGATCACCCCCACCTTTATCCTCCCCCGTCGAGGGGGAGGAGAAGAAAGGGAAGGGAGCCGGCTTTGAGCTTAAGATCGTTAGATAGTGTGAGTGCGAAGGAGATCCACTAATGCCCCCGGAATTTTATATTACTTGTCCAAAGTGTGGTCATCGCTACAACGTACACAAAATGATCTATGACGAAGGCGAAGATTTTTCCATGTTCTGCCCGCTCTGCGCGACTCGTTATCCGAGGAAAGAAGGCAAGATCGACGCGGCCAACTTCGACGTGAAAAAGTAGGAACAAAAATTGAAACCCGCAGATTTCCACTATCACCGGCCCCGCACGACCGAAGAGGCACTCTCCCTGCTCAAAGATTTCGGCGAAGAAGGCAAAGTTCTGGCCGGGGGCCAAAGCCTGATGCCGCTGATGAATTTCCGGCTGGCTCAGCCCGCGCATGTCGTCGACATCAACTTCATTGACGGGTTGGATTACATCAAAAGCGAAAACGGTTTCATCAAAATCGGCTGCCTGGCGCGCCAGTCCCGGCTACTGGGTGATTCGCTCGTGCGACAGCGCTGTCCCTTGCTCGCCGATGCCTTGGCTTGCGTGGGCCACGAGCAGACGCGCAATCGCGGCACATTCTGCGGCAGCCTGGTGCACGCGGACCCGGCGGCCGAATTGCCGGCCGTGCTGCTGGCCTTGGATGGCTCGGTCACCGTTGGGAATTCGACAGGCAAGCGCGAAATCGCCGCGCGGGATTTCTTTCATTCGTACTTGACGACGGCGCTTGCGAGCGACGAGATGGTGCTGGAAGCGTCGGTTCCCGAGCAACCGGCGCGGGCGGGATCGTCCTTCGTGGAGTTCGCCAGAAGGTTCGGCGATTTCGCCATCGTCGGCGTCGCGGTCGTCTTGGTGCCGGACAAAGAGCGAATCGCAGACGCAAGAATCGCTCTAACGGGCGTCGGCGAGAAGCCGTGGCGCGCGCGGGATATCGAGGCAATGCTCGTCGGCCATACGGGGTCAACGGATTTATTCGGGAGAATCGGCGCCGAAGTCGCCGCGAGAATAAATCCAAGCTCGGATATCCACGCCGGTGAATCTTACCGGCGGGCGCTCGCCAGGGTTTTAACGCGGCGCGCGTTGTTCGAAGCGTGGCAGCGCGCGCGGAAGGCGTAGTTTCAGACGTCCTCTCCCTTGACGGGAGAGGAATGAGGTGAGGGTGGCTGAAAATCGAATTGTCCCCTCACCCTTGCCCCTTCGACTTCGCTCAGGGCAGGCCCTCTCCCGCAAGGGGAGAGGGAATTACCAAACAGCTAAGTTCAGGTCGGAACTGACTATGGAATTGCGGAAGCTAAGATTAGTCGTCAACGGCAAGCCGGTTGAAAGGGAAGTCGAGACGAGGATCAGCCTCGCTGATTTTCTACGCCATGATTTGTCCCTCACCGGGACCCATGTCGGCTGCGAACATGGGGTGTGCGGCAGTTGCACGGTGCAATTTAACGGCGTACCGGTGCGCTCCTGCTTGATGCTGGCGGTGCAGGCCGACCAGGGCGACATCGTGACGGTCGAAGGGCTCAGCGAAAACGGCGCGCTCAATTCCTTGCAGCAGGTTTTTAAAAAACATCACGCGCTGCAATGCGGCTTTTGCACGCCGGGCGTCTTGATGACGGCCAGCGCGTTATTGCGAGAGAGCGGCCCGCTTGACGACGCGCAGGTGCGCAAGGCGGTGACCGGTCACTTGTGCCGTTGCACCGGCTACCAAAATATCGTCAACGCCATCGTGGAAGCCTCCGGGGGCGAGCCCCAAGGGCCATCGCGGCATGAGTATGCCGTCGCTTCCAAATTCATCGGCGCCCGCGTGGAGCGTGCCGAGGACAACGAGCTGTTAACCGGCAAAGGGGTATTTGTCGATGACATCGATTTTCCCGGCATGCTGCACGCCTATATCGTCCGAAGCGTGCACGCCCATGCGAAGATTCT
>JACPFE010000095.1 GCA_016183145.1 Deltaproteobacteria bacterium
CAATCCCGAGAATGTCATGCTGAGCAGCGCGAAGCATCTCGCATTTTCAGGATGTTGCGAAGGCGAGATTCTTCGGCTTCGCCTCAGAATGACATTAAGACACAGTCTCGACAGGGGGGAGGAAAGAGGAGGGGGAAATTTAGCCACAAAGAGCGCAAGGGGCGGGTTTCAAACCCGCTCCCGGAATGAACACATCATGCCTAAGCTAAAAGTCGGCGACCACTTTCCAACGGCGAAACTACAAGACATTGCCGCTGTAGCCGTTGAATTTCCCGCGGCCTTCGCTCAGGCTCCGGCGACGGTTACAAAGTCCTCTGTACTACAATCGTCGAAATTGTTCGCAAGCTGCGATGAAATTGAGGACTCACCGCGGAGACGCGGAGGACTCAGAGAAAGAGACTTTAAAATAAAAAATCTCTGCGAACTCTGCGTTCTCTGTGGTGAATCCCCGTTTTCGAGTGAAAAAAAACTAGACATCGAGGGCTTGTTTTTGGTATATTGCACTTGCTGATTGGATTCGGCTCTTCTCCACCTGAACGCATGGCGGACGAATATAGCTTCCTACCGAATCAGAAACTCACCGCGACGTTGATTGCGCCAACGCGTAGGCTTTCCAAACATTATAGGACCGAGGGTTTTAACTTGTGCGGGCCGAATGCGGCCTTGTACGCCCGCTCGTTCTGTGAATTTAGGCGAGCGGTCAAATGGCGTTATCTCGCTACGGATGGAATTGGTTAAGTTCCAGCGACCGACAAACTTGCGTTTCTTAAGGCCGGCGGTCTGCACCGCTCCCAGACAATTCTCCGGCATTTCTTTCTTTACTGGCTCTCAGTTTCTTGACCCTCCTGCCTCTCGCCAATTCATTGGGTCCAAATCTTGGGCGGCTTTGTGCCAAGCCTTTGTGGGCGCGTGCCGATTTTCTGCCAGGACGAGGTTTCTTTTGGTAAAAATATTGACGACTAGTTCGACGGTTTCTGAACTCTGTGGCCCATAAACGACGACTTTGGCGCCTGCTTTTTCAGCAGCGCCGATCAAAAAACTGCCACAGGTGGTTTCCGTCCGCCTGGCGACCTACAAGGTGGGGCGGGTTGAATAGGGTTGAAAATACACGTTTTTTCACGAGGTTCAAGTTCTGTCGATGGGATTAGTAAGTGATTTTGCGGTGTATTTCATTCGGTGACTAGGAAAATCACCGGCTGTGGTCTTGGGTTTGCATAATTTCCTTGGCGTTGTGCGTCTAAGGTTCAGGAAAGGGTATTTAGGGAAGTTAAGAAGCTGCCGATAACTGATTAAGACGGAGGCAATTAAGAAGGCCGCAACGGGAGGTAGGCGTTATGAAACCTGGCGAACCGTTGAAAACCAGCAAGCCGATTCGGTCGCAAAAGACTGGAGTTGTTCTGCCGCGGGAAGGAACTTTCGTGCGGGCGATCGAAAACATGGGTCGCCAACTGATTCTGGTGAATTTCGGCGCGGCCGGGGAGGAATACATTTTCCCCGATGAAATCCTCCCGGAACCGAACAAGGCATAGCCTGGTAAGAAATTCCCCGTTATTGTGTTGTACGCGGTCTTCCGCCGCACCCTTGCTAGATAGTCCGCATCCCACCGCTCAGAATCCTCGCCTCGTTCGATTTGGCTTTCCCCCGGGCGATTTGATAAGAGACAAGTAAAATCCATTGAGGATGGGTGCGCCATGAGCGAGCGGGTCATCAAAGGCTACCACGCCCATATCTATTACGATCCAATAACGACACGAGATGCCGCGGCGCGGGTGCGCGCCGGGCTGGCCGCGGGCGGGTTCAACGTGCAACTCGGCAGTTGGCATGACGAGCCGGTCGGTCCCCATCTCGACGCGATGTACCAGGCGGTCTTTACGCCGGAAGAGTTCGGCAAAATCGTTCCCTGGCTCATGCTCCACCGCGAAGGCTTATCGGTGCTTGTTCATCCGTCCACGGGAGACGCCCGCGGCGATCATCTCGAACGCGCGCTTTGGCTCGGCGAGAAATTGAAGTTGAATGAAAAGGCCCTGCGCCGCATCTAGCGGCGGCGAGTGCGGCGATGAAGAAAGTTTACAGCGCCAAGGATCCGCTGATGGTCGGCCATCTCAAGAATGTGCTCTCCACCTTCGGGACGCCCATCGATTGCTGGCCCGAGCTTTGGGTCGTCGACGATGCCAAACTCGCCAAGGCCAAATCGATTCTCAAGAAGACCTTGGCGCCTTTGGCATCGGTCAAGAAACCCTGGCGCTGCGAAGGCTGCGGCGAGAACATAGAGGGGCAGTTCTCCGAGTGTTGGAACTGCGGGCGCAGCTGCGAACAGAGAACGGCGTTGCGTGTGGTGGGCGGGCGGGCGACGAATTCCCTGCGCGACCGATGAATATCAGCCGACCATCGTGATGTTCTTATTGTGCCGGTCTGCAAAAAAGCTGCGAACCGGTCCGCCTGTGAGGTCGGCGCAATCCTGAGCGCGTGACTTCGGGGTTCCCCAAGTAAGTTCAAAGAGTACCGGTCTCGCTTTCCTAATTCCATGGGCAAACTACATCCTTGGTTGGCATCGCTCCGAGAGCTGGGCGCGGGCCGGCTCAAGTTCCTGGCCGTCGTCACCGGCGGTCATTTTGGCATCCACTGGTTCCAGCAGATTTTCCCGGTTATCCTTCCCTCGCTCAAGGCGCAGTTGGGGCTGAGCGATGTGCAGGTCGGCGCGTTAAGCTCGGCGCGTCAACTGATCAATGGCGCGATGGATCTGCCTTGCGGTATCCTGGCCGACTCGCTGGCGCGGCGGCGCGCGCCGCTTTTGGCCTCGGCGCTCCTCGCCATGGGAGTCGGGTACTCCCTCATGGGTCTCATTCCGGTCTTTGCTCTGCTGCTGTTCGCCTCCGGCTTGATCGGCTTGGGCACGGCGCTGTGGCATCCCGCCGCCGCCGCGTCGTTGTCGAACAGTTTTCCCGAGCGCCGCGCCACCGCGTTGTCGGTACATGGCATGGGAGCGACGGTCAGCGATACCGTGACTCCGCTAATTGCCGGATTCGCGCTGGTGAGCATTCCCTGGACTTACTTCTTGGCGCTGCAAATATTTCCTTCCTTGATCATCGCGCTTTTAGTCTGGGGTGGTTTAGCGCGCCAGTTCGGCCAAGAGAAGTCGCCGGCGGCGCTTTCCGCGCACCTGCGCGGCGTGACGGCGCTAGCGAAAAACTCGACCTTTCTTGGAATAACGCTGGCGACGAGTTTTATGCAGATGGGCCGGGTTATCGTTATTACCTTTTTACCTATCTACCTCCAGGAGCATTTGGGCTACTCTCCCTTCGCCCTTGGAGTCTATATCGCGCTGCTCCACGCGATGGGCACGGTTTCACAGCCGATCATGGGTCACCTGTCCGATCGCTTTGGCCGAAAGGCCGTGCTGTTCCCGTCGTTTATCACCATCGGCCTGCTCTTCGCTCTGCTGGCGGTTGCCGCTCCCGGTATTCCGCTGGGCCTGGTCGTAGGCGCCATCGGCCTGTTTTTTTATACGCTGCTCAACATTACCGTCGCCGCGACGATGGATGTCGCGGGGTCCGAGCTTCAGGCGACGACCTACGGACTCTCTTCTTTGCTAATGCAGATCACCACCTCGCCGACGCCCATGGCGGCGGGCTGGCTCATCGGCATCTACGGCATCCACTCGTCGTTCTTGGTGGCGGCCGCCGTGACCATCGTCGGCGCTTTATTATTGCTGCCGCTCAAGCTTTTTCGCGGCAGCAAAGGCTGAGTCTGGCAAGAGGTCAGCACTCGCAACCCCACTTTGCCGAGGGCGCGGTGGAGAGGGGGTTGAATGGACTCTCTGCGAACTCTGTCCTGTGCGGGCGAATATCGCCCCCGACACGCAGCCCTCTGTCTTGTCCAGCGCGCCAAAAATGAGTAAGTTTAGGCGACCCTTCGACGCGAGCCCCGGCCTTGGCCGGGGGCTCTTGCTCAGGATTTCGCCCCACGGGCGTACCTGAAGGTGCCATGGGCTTGCCCGTGGGGCTCCACTCTAATATTTTTCGTCAACGGGAGCGTAAAATATCATGCTCATTGAAGAACAGATCGCGGAGCGCCAGCTACGGGCGCGCAAGGAAGCTTTTAAGATCGAGGCGCAGGGTCGAACTCTGTTCGGGGACTATCAGGTCTTTTCTCCCGCGAGCAAGCGCTTGTACCGCGTGGCGCTACGCGGCGTGGGGCTCTTTGACAACTACTGCGCCTGCCCGGACTACGCGGTCAACACGCTGGGCACCTGCAAACATATCGAAGCGGTGTTGTTGCACGCGCGCTCACGCTTCGGGCGCAAACTCGATCGAGTACGTTACCAACGCCAGCACACAACCATCTACCTCGACTACCGGGACCCGCCGAAAGTTCGCATCGTTTCTCCAGCTAAAATTTCGGCTGAACTGCTCACGTTGAGAGCAGAGTTCTTCGACGCCGAGGGTTTTCTCAAGTCAGATCAGATGAATCGTTTTGCTCAGGCCCTGGGCCGTTTCCGCGGCCTCGATGAAAAGGTCGTGATCTACGGTGACTCGCTTGAATGGGTCGATCGCGAGATTGCGGCCAATGAAGGATTAGCCTTCGAAGCCCGCCAGATCAAGTTGCTGGAGCAGAACAAGCTGCCGCTGGACAATCTCCTGAAAGTTCCTTTGTATCCGTTTCAAATGCGCGGCGTTCTTTTCGCCGCCGGTCGGGGCAGGACGATTATCGCCGATGATATGGGACTTGGGAAAACGATCCAGGCGATCGGCGCCGCGGAGTTATTGGCCCGCCAGCGGGGAATCAGCCGCGCGCTGGTTATCTGTCCGGCTTCGGTAAAGCACCAATGGCTAACCGAAATCAAGCGCTTCAGCGACCGGAGTGCCGTGGTGATCGACGGTTCGCCTGAGCGGCGCCGCTCGCTTTACAATTCGCCGGCCTTCTTCAAGATCGTGAACTATGAGCTGGTGCGCCGGGATCTCGAAAGTGTGTCGGCGCTGTTGCCGGATCTGATCGTACTGGACGAGGCGCAGCGGATTCGCAACTGGGAAACCGCCACTGCGCGCACGATTAAACTCTTGCGTAGCCGCTACGCTCTTGTTCTCACCGGGACGCCCTTGGAAAACAAACTGGAAGAGCTTTATTCCGTGGTTCAGTTCGTGGATGGAAGGCGTCTTGGGCCGGCATTTCGTTTTTTGAGCGAGCACCGGCAGGTCAATGAACAGGGGAAACTGATCGGCTACCGTAATCTCGATCAAGTGCGCGAGAAGCTTGCGCCGATCCTGCTGCGCCGGCGCCGCGACCAGGTGTTGAAAGATCTTCCGCCGCGCACCGATAAGATCTTTCGCGTTGCCATGACTCCGGAACAGGTCTCCTATTACGGCGATCAGCAGATGGTGGTCGCCGCACTCATGCGCAAATTGGAGCGCCAGGGGTGGCTCTCGCCTCTGGATCAGCAGCGCATGCTCTGCGCGATCCAAAACATGCGCATGATCTGCGACTCGACTTTTCTCTTTGACAAAGAAACCAAGATCTCGCCCAAGATGGAGGAGCGTGCGGAAATCCTCCGCGAGCTTGTCATTGAAGAAGAGCGCAAAGTTGTGGTGTTCAGCGAGTGGGAGAAAATGAATCTCCTGGTCGGTGAGCTGCTCGCCAAGATGAAGATCGGCTACGTTTCGCTCCACGGCTCCATCCCGACGCGGCGGCGCGGCGACCTGATCGCTAAATTTCGTGACCACGATGACATGAAAGTATTCCTTTCCACCGACGCCGGCGGCGTGGGCATCAATCTTCAGGCCGCCTCTGCGGTTATCAATATCGAGCCGCCCTGGAATCCCGCTCGTCTGGAACAGCGCATCGCTCGGGTTCACCGCATGGGCCAGTCGCGGCCCGTGCTCGCGGTTCACCTATTGACGGAAAACAGCATCGAGGAGCGCGTCTGGGAAACGATCCGGCTTAAGAAGGCCCTGTTCCAAGGTCTCTTTGACGGGGCGAGCTCCGAGGTTAGCTTCGAGAAGCTGGGCCGAAGAAGCATGATGGAAACGTTGAAAGAGATAGTTCCGCAAGCCGCGGCGCCGGCGACTGAGCCGGAGATTCAAAAAACGGACGGTAAACCCAGAGAGCTTGATCGAAGAGAGCCCTCGGCGGAGTCGGAACCCGAGAAGAGCGATGGTGCCGGTCGCGCGCTGGGAATATTACTGGAAGCGGGCTTAAAGTTTCTCGAAACCCTATCCCTCGGCGGCAATGGGGAATCCGCAGAGAAGCGTTCTCATGCCAGCGCGGAGGAGCAAGAGCCGAGTGGCCCGCCGCGCTCTCATGGCTCTGAGCTTGGACGGCTCGCCCAAACCATCGAAGCGGCCATCTCGCCGCTTATGACGAAAGACTCCGCAGGCGACAAGGTGTCTCTCCGTATTCCGCTGCCCTCGTCACTGACCAGTGAGCGGATCGCTCAGACGATCACGGCCACTCTCTCGCGCCTGATGGCCGGATGAAGAATTCACGCGGCCCGCGTTCGTTGACGAGAAGAAGAAAACAGACGTACGATGATCCCAGACGTACACCCCCAATCCGTCACTGTCGCCACCCAGCTCATCGGTCTCGATGCCAAGTGGCTCCAGCCCTTCGATGTCGAAGATCCGTTTAATAGCAATCTGCGACTGCGTGGTTTCCTCTGCCAAAAGCCGGATCACCGCTATGGGGCGTTGGCGATCACCCACGTGGGTGAGGCGGAAGTACCACAACTCATCCTAGCGACGCCGAAGTTGCATTACCCGTTCGGCAAAGACGGGTCGTTTCATTTTCCACCGGTTAAAAGGATTCATCTGTACGAAAAGTTGGATGGCACTAACGTGTTCGCATATCATTATCAGGACGGTGAGGGCCGGCGGCGTCAGACCTACAAGCTGCGCCTGGCTCCGACTCTCCGCAACAGCCGGTGGGGCGCATTTCTAGATATGTGGCGAGAACTCATGCAGCGCCACCCAATGATTCCGCAACTCGTCGAAGCCAATGACTGTCACATCAGTTTTGAGATTTACGGTACCCGCAACACGCACCTGGTCGTCTACGAGAGGGATCTCGCGGTAGCAGCCTTGTTTGGCGTGCGCCGCGACGCGAGCGTCGTACCCGCGCACCAGCTCAGTCTGTTGGACGTACCTGGCGCGCCGCTGGTCGGCGAGATGGTCGCCGGTGAAGACCCCGTCGCGAAATATGCCGAGATCCGCGCCCAGATGGAAGAGCGCAATCATCCGACTGAAGACGATAAATTAATCGGCATCGAGGGAACCGTCTGGTACGTCGAAGGACCCGAGGGTCGCGTCACCTTGTGGAAATGCAAGCCCGAATCGGTGGAAGCGATCCACTGGGCCCTCGGCATCAACAAAAAGGCCGTCATCGCCACTTGTTGGAATTTTCTCGAGACCAGCGACGATTTGCGTTACGAAGCCCTTGTGCCCTTGCTGGCCGAGGAGTACGAGCCGCGGGACATTGAAGCCTTCCGGCCGCACATCGAAGAATGCATCAGCCACGTCATGCATGAATTTGAATTCAAGGAGCGGGTCGTGGAGGCGTATGACAAGCTCGGCGTTTCGATCCATGCTGACAAGGCCACAGTGATGCGCGCACTGTCAAAGGATTTTCCCCGCGGCGAAATGAAAAAGGTTTACGCCATTATTGTTGGGAACCGGTAAGGGCAGAGCAGGGTTGGCTCTCTTGTTGATGTTATGATCGTGATTCTCGGTCCAGTAGCACGCTGTCCTTCGGTAGGCTCAGGATGGTGATCCCTCGACAAGCTCGGGACTAAAGGCGCAGTCAAGTGAGCGTGTCTTGAGCGAAGCCAAAGGATCGAAGCGCCGGGTTTGAGTCAGATTGTCGAGATTGTCCCGTTTGCCTCTTTTTCACTTCGCGTGCGGCTCGCTGGCGCGGGAAAGAGTCGCAGTCAGGATTTTCAAGTTCTCGCTTTTCTCGATGTAGCGCACGAACAGGTATTTGTTTTCCTGCGAGTCTAAAGCAGCCGCCGGCACATCACCCGCGCCCGCCTCGACCTTCACCAGGATGAAATAAAGGTCGTTGCTCTTCAAAGCGCGCAAGAATGCTTCTGCGAATTCGGCCAGCGTCTTGGCGGTCATGACGTTGGCAAGACCGGCTCCCCGCGCAATGGCGGCCAGATCGGCCTGCCCGGCCGTCGCCGTCGGCGCGCCGCGCGAGGACTCGTAGCATTCGTTGTCGAAGACGATATGGATGAGGTTTCTCGGATGTTGGTTCGCGATGGTCGCCAGGCTGCCGAGATTGAGCAGCAAAGAGCCATCGCCGTCGAAGGCCACGACCTTTCTGTGCGGCAGCGCCAAGGCCAAACCGAGCGCCATGGAGGAGGTGAGTCCGAGATTCTGCAAATGATAATTACCTGGGTGAGGTCTCAGCGCTTGCCACTCGTGGCGCACCGCTCCGATGTTCGTCACCACCAGTTCCTCGCCGAAGTGGGGCGCGATCGCTTTAAGACAATCGTATCTTTTCATCGAACTACCTCAGGGCTTGTTTGTTCAGCACAATGGCCGTGGGCCGGCGTGAGGAGCGGGCGAGCATCTGGCTGTCGCGAACGGTAGGACGAATATCCTCGAAGCGGCCGACTTTCTCGTAGACAATATGCATCGCTTGCAGCACCGGCTCGGTGAGGGCGCCGACGGTGGCATGCCCGGCGTTTTCCTCGCCGACCCCGCCGCTGTGGCCGATCAACATCAATACGGGGATGCCCGGATGAATACAGACCGTCGCCAAAGCATTCGCCGACAATAAAAAGCCGGCGTTCATCATCACCATCGCCGGCTTTTTCCCGCCCAGATACGCGCCCGCGCAGATCCCGATGCCCTCTTCCTCGCGGGTTACCGGCACATGGTGAATCGCCGGATCTTCTCCCAACGCCATCACCAGGTCGTGGAGATTCGCTTCGGTCAGCGACGCGACGAAATCGACGCCGGCCTCTTTGAGCGAATCGACGATCTCCGCAGCCACTTCCCGTTTCATATTTCCTCCTACGGCACTTCCAAACCTTTATTGCGGAGACTCATCCGGGAGTCAAGCCAAACCACTATGCGATCAATTGAATGCGGCTGTCACAGTCGCGATTTACGGACACGATCACGAGGAGGCGGTTTGAATCGCCAACAGGTGGCGGTTCAGGAAAGTTTGTCTTGTTTGCCCTTAGCTCGATTTTAGGGTAATGCCGGAAGCTGGTAAAGGGAGGATCGTTATGGCGCAACATATTCACGGACCGCTTTACTACGAACGGATGGGACGGACGGGGCCGGTGATCGCCTTTGCGCATCCCAACCCGATGGACCAGTCGTGCTGGATTTTTCAGATGGCGCACCTTTCGACTTGGTATCGCTGCATCGCCATCGACATCCCGGGCTATGGCCGCTCGCCCAAGGCCGACGCTGGGCTGACGATGACCGACATGGCCGAGGCCTGTTGGGAAGCGATCGACGACGCCGCGCCCGGCGAGAGCGCGATCCTGGTCGGCTGTTCGGTCGGATCGTCGCTCGCTCCGCACATGTACCACCAGCGGCCCGACAAGACGGCGGCACTCGTGTTGTCGGGCACCGGTTACAACCCGACCAAGGAATTTACCCAGAGGCGCATCGATAACTACACGGCCGACGGCGTCGACTATCGATGGAGATACACCTTCGAGGATCTGAGCCCGGCGTTTCGCGCGACGCCCCTGGCCCATTTCTTCGCCAATCTTTTCACTGAACGCAATCAGTTCGCCGACGTGCAGACGATCATCCATCAGTTCAAGGCTCTCGCGCAGCCCTATCCGGAAGGCCATCACGAGCGCATCGCCTGCCCGACGATCATTCTCACCGGCAGCGAGGATGGCAGCCATGAACGCGCCTTCGCACTCAAGGCGCGCATACCCCATTGCGAGTTGAAGGTTTTGCCGGGCGCCGGCCATGCTTGCCAGATAGAGCAGCCCTGGCTATTCGATCGCTTCATGATCGAATTTCTCACCAAGCACGGCCTGTTCCCCGGCGCATCCAAGCCGGTTGCGTAGCGAAAGCTGTCAAGTCATCTTGCGTCGACGCTTTTGTACGGTCGTGGTTCGTCTAGGCTGACCACAGGCCGTGCGGGAGAGTAGAACGCTGTCCTTCGGCAAGCTCAGGATGGCGTGGCGGTTATCGAACCACCGGATTTAAATTGGATAGGCCCGCGAGTCTGACGACTCCGGGCCTTTTTGTTTGCGGTCGCGTAGTGTTAGAATCCCCGCCATGGAGCGAGATAACAAATTGACGCCTGCTTTAAAAAAGGCCCAGGAAGAGGGCATTGATCTCACCCTTCTTTATGAGCGCCTATCCTGGACGCCCACCGAGCGCCTCAGGCGGAACTATGAATCGGCAGCGGCCTTTGAGGAGTTGAGGAAAGCGGGGCAAAGGCACCGTGCTGGCACGCGACGTTGAGAAGCTTCTTAAAGCGCTTTACGATCAGGAAGTCTATTTTGTTATCATCGGCGGCGCGGCTGCGGTTCTTCATGGCTCCGCCTATGTGACCGGCGACCTGGATGTCTGCTATTCGAGGAAAAGAGAAAATCTCAAAAAGCTCGCGATTGCGCTGGCCCCTGTCAATCCATCGCTTCGCGGCGCGCCAAAGGATCTTCCGTTCCGGTTGGACGAAAGGACGCTCCAATCAGGTTTGAACTTCACCCTCACGACGGACCTTGGTGACGTAGATATCCTGGGCGAGGTTGCAGGATTGGGTAGCTATGAAAAGTTGCTGCCATTTTCCGAAGAGATGGAACTTTACGGCATGCGCTGCAAGGTTTTAACTCTGGAGGGCTTGATCAAGAACAAACGGGCCGTCGGCCGCAAGAAAGACTTGATGCTGCTGCCGGAATTGGAAGCGCTTCTCGCGATACGCAAATCACAGAAGAAAAGCTAGGTGTGGGGAGATAGCGGTCCCGTATTTGTGTGAAGCAGGGCTCGGAGTGTGCACCGCTTCAGCAAAACGCTCAGTCAGCCACATTCCTGAGTACCCACACGCAACACGAGCACGAACCCGATTCGAACTGCCTACAACCCGCTTTGGACCATCAAAAAGGATGGACGCGTGTCGATGAAAAAAGGCTGATGAAATCGGCGCCGTTCGCTGCTTGAGGTTCAGGAAAGATTGTCAAGATTGTCGTGTCTGCCCCCGCGACTGAGATGCTACGATGCTAGACCCGACCCCGCTTCCGATAAGCATCGTTGCTGTGGAAGAAGTGAGCTGAAACCTTCTCGAAGCCGTTCAACGCTGGTCGTGTTTGGAAAATTCTGCGCGGTCTTGTTTCAGGTTTAGATAGTTTAGGCCAACAAATCTCAGCGTTAGGTCCACAAGAACTCGCGGATATTTATCAGACGATGGAGGTTTTGCTGATCCTCGCTGTGCCATTTGTGTTCCAGGCGAGCATCCCGGCGGAGCGCCCGGTAGTAATCTCCATATTTCTTTTTGTCCGGCGTCACCAGTCTACGAAACTTCGTTCCTGTCACCTTTTCAAAACGCAATGGCGGCTTGGCGATTTTCTTATCGTCCAATGGGCTGCGTCTGCGCGGCCTTAATCTCGTCCACCATTGGTAGAGGCTGCGGATCTCCTTCCAGGCCCGTCGATGAACCGCGTCATGGCTCCAATCGATGTGCTTGTCGGGAGATTCTTGCTCCACAAAGTCGGCCAATAGCTGGAATGCCGCATGGAGCATAACCTGGTCTTTATCATGCCATCCGGCCCTCAGCGTGCGGATACGCAACTGAATGCTCTTGGGTCTCCTGTGTTTTCTCATTTGCGTTACCCATAAGCGGTTTACGGACGTGCGGAATCAAGCGGGATCTGTTGTGGCTAAAATCTCAGAGCGAAAAGCAAGCTCGGTCGTATCCGCTGCATGGTGTCGGCGCTCAATGTCGCGATGAGTGAACCGATTTTCCCCTTCGAGACGGTTTGAAGATGGTCAAGGTTGACGGCGCAGTCTCTGGGCATGCCGTCCGCTTTTTTCAGCAAGACCTCGGAAGGAATGTCACGAATCGTTGAGGTGATCGGAGCAACCGTCACTTTTCCCAGAAACTCCACCGCCGAATCCCTGGTTAAAATCAGAACCGGCCGTTTCTTGTCGGGTCGAGAAAACACATACCATCGCACCTCGCCCCGCTTCATCAATCACTCCATGCCTGTTCCGATTCCCAGCCACTGAATTCGCCGCGCTTAACCGGCTTACGCTTGTAGCCTGCGCGATGCTTGGACTCCAACTCCCTTATGTGGACTTCCTTAAGCGCGGAACGCAGGGCGCCCCTGGTAAACGCGGACCGCGTTGTGCCCAACTTCTTAGCCGCGCTGTCCACGGCCTTTACGAGGTTTTCATCCAAGGTCATCTGCACCGTTTTCATAAGGTTCACTCCTGTAGCTGGAAAGTAGAGCTATTTTAGTCCACATCCACATGCCAACTCCAGTACCAATCTGTTTTTCAGTCTCTAGAAGTCTGGGCGCGTAAAGAGTCCATCAGCCTTCCGTAGCCGGACTGACAGTCCATGATCTTTATGGCGCGCAGTGCGCCCCAGACCATGGCAGCGGCGGCGGCAACGACCGGCTTGCCGGTATCGGCTTCGAGAGCAGCGATAATGTCTACCGTCGGCCATCGGGGGCAGGCGATGTAAATGGCATCGGCGTCTGGGTTTGCCGATACTGCCCGCTTGGCTAGCGTGAATGCGGCCTCGGCCGACTGATTGGCAAAATCGATATTTTTAATCAGGCCCAATCCCTGTGCAGCCAGAACGTGAAAACCGGACGCTTCGAGAAAACTCCGTATGTCCTGGTTGCGCGCTTCGGCAAACGGGCTCACGGCAACGACCGAACGGGCGCCGAAGAGGCGCAGGGCCTCCACCACGACGCCATTGGCCGTGACCACCGGCAGCCCGGTTTCGCGGCGCAGAAGTTCCGCCAGCTCGGCGTCGCCTCCGGTCCCGCGCGAGAGCGCGACGGGCGCGCCGCCGCAAACGATCACGTCCACCTGTTCATTAGCCAACCGCTTGCCGGCATCGACCATGCGCTCGAAAGCGGATGCGGCCTGTTCCGCGCCTAAAATTTGAATCGGCTCACTGATGGTCAGTCCGACGTGGAGAACACCTTCAGGCAACAGTTTGCGGAACTCCTCGGCCGATGTGTCCAAAATTGCCGGCGCTATATGGCCGATCCGGCCGCGCCACCCGTAACGCATGATTCGACCTCTCAGACTAGCGGGCTCCTGAAAAACTCTGTCGGAATCCTTCGACGGCGCTCAGGACGAACGGAGGGGACTTGATATCATCGAGAATTTTCCGTTCATGCTGAGGTTCTCGAAGCATTCCTAAACTCTATTCAGCAACCTACTACCGATTGAGCGCGTTGATGAAGCCGCTTTTCTCCAATTCTCGAAGAATGCTATCGTCAAAAAACTTTCGCGGATCCTGGCCTTTGGCTTTGGGATTGACCTCGGCCAATTCTTCCAGGACGGTGCGAAAGGCTTCTGCCGTTGGGAAAGGGAGTTGTTTCAGATACTTGGTCACGGACACGTCGTAGGTGCCGTCCAAGATTTCCTTGTCTTTGGTGCGTAGATACTTCGTCATCACGTCGAGGGCAAACGCCTTGTCCTTCTTTATGCGCGCGATCGCCTCGAGAATTGCCTTGACATAGTTCGTCACCAGTGCGCGTCGCTGCTGCACGTAGCTGCGCCGCACGGTGATTCCCGTGGAAGCATAGGGCATCCCCAGCGAAGCGATATCCAGCATTTCCCGATATCCTTCGCGCTTTGCTTGTATGATCGAAGGATAGGAAAGAATGGCTGCCTGAATCCGCCCCCCGCGCAGCGCCCCCAGTATCGAAGGCATGGCGCCGATCTGTACGATGGAAACATCCTTTACGGGCTCAAGCCCAAAGTGCTGGATCGCAATCCGCGCCCCAGTGTCGATCGAAGTGCCGAAACGGCTGATGCCTACTGATTTACCGCGGAGATCTTCGGGCTTTTGTATGCTGGGCACAACCATGAGGCTGGTTACCAATCGTTCAATCGTCGTCCCAAGAGCAACAACGTCGGCACCACCCACGGCCGCGGACGTGGTGGTGCTGCCAGCGATGGCGAGAAACTCCAACTCGCCGGCAATCAGCGCGTTCATTCCCTCGTTGCCACTCGGCATCGAGATCACCTCCATGTCCATGCCGTATTTCTTGAAATACCCTCCCTCGCGGGCCGCCCACAGGGGCGTCATATTTCCTGAGATCGAAGTGTAACCAGCTCTGAGCGGCCGCCCTTCCTGAGCAGACGCGGACGCGGCGGCCAGGAAAACGGCCAACAAAAATAGATTGGTGACCAGCCGCGGAAAACCGTTGAACGGATTTCTCGCGCTCGCCGCTGTCTGGTAAATCGGATACAACGCTGTCATGAAAAAGGCCTCCTGTATCTTGAGGACGACTCCCCTCGTTCAATTCAATTACTTACTCTAAATCGTGCGGGACTGCCAGCCGTTCAAGTCGTTGACAGAATCACGCGAACAGATTAGGGACGATGTTTGTTGTCGAGGAGGAGAGAATATGACCCAAATGGTATTCATCCATGGGCCCGGGGCCGGAGGATGCGCCGAATCGTTTGTTCATCAGCTGAAACATTATCCGGGCAGCCTCGCGCCGACGTTGCCCGGCCATCTGGAGGGAAAACCCTGTGCCAACGTGGAGCGCTATGCGGAATGGTTGAGAGGATGGTTATGGTCCAAAGGGAAACGGCAGGACTTGGTGCTGGTCGGTTTCACCCTGGGAGCTTGCATCGCGCTCCGGTACGGCTTGGACTATCCGGAGGAGGTCAAGGCGCTGGTGTTGATGACCGTGGCGATGCGGCCTAAGGAGCGGCCACGCGGCGCGCTGGAGCTACGGCTCAAGGCCGCGGAGGACGCCGAGAATTATCAAAAGTGGCTCGACCTCATGCGCCACAACATGATGTTTATCGAGCCGGAACTGCGCGAGCGTCTCGTCGAGTGCCATCGCAAGGTGGGGCCGATGAGCCAACACCATGATTTCACCGTGATCGACCGGTTCGATGTTCGAGACCGTATCACGACGCTGAAACCTGCGTTGCTTCTGATACGGGGGGCGGACGACCCCGCTTCGCCGCCGGAGTATGAAATGGAAATTCATCGCGCCGTGCCCGGCTCGCAGTACTTAAAGCTCAGCCACGCCGGTCACTTTCCGATGGCGGAGAAACCGGAGGAATTTAATCGGGCCATCGACGAGTTCCTGGCAACGCACGCGTGAATCCCGCGTGCAGGTGAAGATTAGGGATTCGGAGATTTCACCGCGGAGGCACGGAGGACGCGGAGTTAAGAATTCTTGATTTAGAAATACTCCGAACTCTGCGAACTCGGTGTCTCTGTGGTGAGTTCTCCTTTTCTGCGTTGTTTGCGGTTAATTGTTTTCTTTGGTCGCGACTTTGCCGCGCTGGGGTCATGCGGATAAATTCGGCGCTACAGTTAATGCAATCAATTCGCTGACGCGCTCGACTTCGTCCAGACGGCGCAGGCAGGCCAGGAGATCGTCAATTTGTTTCTTCGGCAGCAGCGGCTCCGCCAGCGGGCGAAATTTCCGCTCCTGTTCCTCCACGGTCATCAGCCGTTTGAAATGGCCGAGGTGGTAGGCAACTCTGGTCGAGAGCACCTTTCCCGATTTCATCTCGATGTCCACAATGTTCAAGGGAACTTCCGGCCACGCGGCAACCGGTTCTTCACCGATCCGCACTTTGATTTTTTGCATGAGCGTCCGCACGTCGGGCCGCTTGTAGTACATCTGGTCGTAATGGCGTATCTCTACACTACCTTCCATCAGCGCGACGGCCATCACGAAGGGCAGACTGTGATCGGCGCTCTCCCTGGTTTCCGGCCGCCAATTCGCTTCTCCCGAACCCATGACCTCGTAACCGGCGGGAAAAGTCTGCAGACGAATTTCTTTGATCGCATCGATATCCGAGATTTGGGATCGCAAGTTGAGAATCGCCTCGATCGCGCTCTGTGAAAAATACCCCGCGGGAAACGCTTTCACCCGAGCTTTCATGATGCGGTAAGCATCGGCGGAATCCGCGAACGGCCTGATCTCGAAGCGGATCCCCGTGCTATTGAAAAATCCGGCGTTGCCTTCGAATACTTCTTCCGGTCCTGTCATCCCTTTGCCGGCCAGCATCGCGCAAAAGACGGCGTTTCTCGAGGCGTTGGCCAAGGCGCAACCCTTCCAATGGGAAATCTGCCCTCTTCTAATTTGCTCGAGGCTGATATGCGACGTTACCGCCAGGCTGATCGCATTCGCCATCTGCTCCCTGGTAAGGCCGAAGAGTTTCGCCGCTGCCACGGCGGCCGCGATGACGCCGTAGGTGGACTGATCCCAAATACCCCCTCGCTCATTCGCTCCGGCGTCGATGAGTCCGCAAAATACTTCGTATCCCAAGACCATCCCGAGGATGACGTCTTTGCCGCCGCCGTTTTTTGCGTCCACAACGGCGAGAACCAGGGCGAGGAGGTCGCTTGGATGGCAGGTCGGCGAACCAGCGTAGGTGTCGTTGAAATCGAGGTAGCGGATCATCACGCCGTTGGCGAAAGCCGCGAGGTCAGGCGAGGTTTTTTGGCCGCTGATTAAGACGGTGGACGGGATGGCCGAAGTAATTTCAGACGCGGCGGCTCGCGCGATCTTGGCTGGCGGGCTTTCGGCTCCCCCGAGCGCGCACCCCACGGTATCCAGGACAATGTGCTTGGTTCGGCGTATCACTTCCTGCGGCAGGTCGCGATACGACAACTTCAGCGCATAGTCGCAAAGATGATTGAGGATTCGGTCGGCCATGTTTTACTCCGCCGAAGCTTTGCCCGACGCAATAAGCGGCGTTCAAAGTTCAAGGTTCAATGTTCAACGTAAACGCGAGCATTACATAACTCGACCAGCGGGCCACCGCAAGGGCGCCTGGGTCCCCAACGTTCATTCTGGTTCCAAGCGTTCCAGACGTTCCAGTCGTTGAAGAGAATCGGGAGGGGCGAAGAGACCGAGTTGACGGCTTTT
>JACPFE010000003.1 GCA_016183145.1 Deltaproteobacteria bacterium
CTGACTTCGTCGCCGAAACTAAGAAACGCGAATGGCAAATCGAATACGTCAGCGGCGAAGAGTTGGAAGCGATTGCAAGAAAAGCCGTGGTGCAGCCGCCGGACACCGTGGAACGGTTAAAGAAGATTTTGGGGGGATGACTGGAATGTCACCTTCATCGACACCAGCATCATCGACCGATCCCTCTATCCTCCATCCTCGATCTTCGACTTTCTTCAGTCCAACATGATTGACCCGCGTAAACCGCGGTGTTAGCATCCGCGAAGTTTTAGTTAAGGAGCAAAAAATCCGTGAAGCTTTACAACTTCGATCTCCTCGCCTATCCCCATGTTCCCAAAGAAGCGCCGCGCACGCCGGTGCCGAGCAGCTTTTTCGATCCCGTCAAAGGCGCGGTCAATTACGCCGAGCACCTGGAGGAAATGGCTTATTGCGAGGAGCTGGGCTTCGACGGCGTGGTATTCAACGAGCACCACTACAGCGCCTACGGCACCATGCCGTCGCCCAATCTGATCGCCGCCGCGCTCAGCCAAAAAACCAAGCGCATCAAAATCGGCGTGCTCGGAAACATCCTGCCGTTGCGCAACCATCCCGTGCGCGTAGCCGAAGAGTACGCCATGATCGATTGTCTTTCGAATGGCCGGCTGATCGCCGGTTTCGTGCGCGGCATCCCGCCGGAATACATCTGGTACGGTGTCAACCCGGAGGAATCCCGTGGGCGCTTCGAAGAGGCCTATGACCTCATCATGACCGCCTGGACCGAACCGGTCTGGAGCCATGAGGGCAAGTTCTTCCAGCTCAGGGATTGCGCGATCTGGCCGAGGCCTCTGCAGCAACCGCATCCGCCGATCTGGATCGCCGCCCGCAGCGCCGAATCGATCGAATGGTGCGTGAAGCGCCGCCTTCCCTGCGCGCAGGTCTACCAAACAACCGGGCAGATCGAAGACACCTTCGGTTATTATCGGACCAAAGCGAAAGAAGCAGGCTGGGAAGCCAAGGCGGATCAATTTATTCTCTGCCGCCACATCTACATCGACCAGACGGATAAAAAGGCGCAGGAGACCGTCGAGCCGGCGATGCGCTATTTTTTCACCGTCTTTAACCGCGGCTTCAACGAAGCGCTTAACAAAAGTGCGGTAGACCAGCGGCTGATGGCGGCCCTGACGACGGAACGCTCATTCAGCTACTTCCGCGAAGGCAACCGGGAGCGGCGCGATTTTTCCAAGTTTGATTATGACGGCCTTCTCGGCACCGGATATCTCATCGCCGGCAACCCCGACAGCGTCGCCAAGCAGATCCAGGACCAGATGAAACAAGTCGGCGCCGATCACTTCATGGGCATGTTCCATATCGGCAACCTGCATCACGACAAGGTGATCAACTCGCTCAACCTCTTCAAAAGAGAAATCATGCCGCGGCTGCAATAGGAGGCCACAACACCGTCTCAGCCTTGACATCCAATCTTCCCTCTCATATTCCTGCCTGAAGACCATCTCACGGGATGAATTTCCATGCCACGTGTCAGAGACCTCCGTCTCAATCCGGTTAAATATGAAACGTTCCTTCATCGTCTCTGGGCGATCGGTGAGGAAGGAAGGGCCTCCATCCAGAGGGTGACCGCCTCGCCTATCGTCTCGCAGGGCGGCGAATGCATGGCATCGTTTTATACCGCAGAAGGCACGATGATCCTGGCGTGCTCCGGTCACCTGAGATTTGCCGCGGCCACCTCGAATGCTATTAAGAAACTCATTGAGTGGTATTCCAGAAGTCCGGGTTTCTTCGATGGTGACCAGTTCTTCTTCAACGATCCCTATGTCGCCGGCGCTCATACCTTTGACATGATGATCATCAAACCCGTTTTCTATCGAAACCATCCGGTGGCGTGGGTGTCATCGAGCATTCACACAGCGGACACCGGCGGCGTCTTGCGCGGTCTCGCCAGCGAAATTTACCATGAAGGCATCCGTATTCAGGGGATGAAACTGGTTGAGAAACGCGAGTTTCGCGAAGACGTGTTTCGGTGCCTGACCCAGCAATGTCGCGATCCGGAATACGTGGGCCTCGATCTTAAATCACAGGTCGCTTCCAACAACGTCTGCGCCAAGCGTTACCTCGAACTCGTCGAAAAGCTCGGCCTCGACTTTGTCCGGCAGGCTGGAGCGAAAATGATCGCGGACTCCGAGCGACTGGCGCGGGCGCGCCTGCGCAACCTTCCGGACGGGAAATGGTTTTCGCGGGTTTTCGGGACCGCGTGGGACAGACGCGAGGGGAAGGTCAAAGAGTATTTGGTCGCCTGCGCCATGAGCAAAGAAGGCGACGACCTGCTGCTGGACTTTACCGGAACCAGCGCCGAAATGACTGACAGCACCAATTCAACCTTGGCCGGAACCATCGCCCAGATAGCTGTCGTTATGACCGATTTTCTTTTCTGGGATGTACCCTGGAGCGATGGCCGGCTCCGGCCGGTTAAAGTTCATGTGCCGGAAGGAAGCATCTTGAATTGCACTTTTCCGGCCGCGTGTGGAGGGGCTCCGGCGGTGGGTGTCCAGGCGAAAATCGCCGTGAGCGATTGTATCGCGCGCATGCTTTACAGCGCGGGCTACCAGGATATCAACGCCCCGTGGCAGGGTATCTGGTATACCGGAGGCCCGGGGTATTTCTACGGCGGGCATAATCGCGACGGCATCCCCGTCGCCCAAGGTCTTTACGACGGCCATGGATCCGGCCTCGGCGCCACGCCGACACGCGACGGGGTACATTGCGGCGGTAATATGAACATCCCCTCGGGTGGAATCAGCGATGTGGAGCGCATCGAGATGCAGTACCCGTTCTTGTACTTCACCCGCAATTTTCACCTGGATGGCGGGGGCGCCGGCAGGTTCAACGGCGGGACCGGAAGCTTTCGCATTTACATGATCTACGGCTCACAAGACTGCAGCGTCAGCTACCATCCTTACAGTCGCCTACCGGAGGGCGTCGGTCTTTTTGGTGGTAATCCTGCGGGAATCGGCGGAGTTCGCGCGGTTTATCACACGGCCGGCCCCACCCTATTGCAGCGCTTGAAGAATGGGGTATATCCCATACGCCCGGATCAAATCGAGAGTGGTGACTGGGGAACCGTCGCTCATCCGGCCGAGATTAAGGGCAGAGTCAACCTTCCCGAGTTTACGATCGTGGCAGACTTCGTTGGCGGCGGCGGCGGCTATGGCGATCCGATCGAGCGCGAACCCGACATGGTCGCTAAAGACGTCAGGCGAGGCATCGTTTCCCGCCGTATCGCGGAGAAAATTCATGGCGTCGTCTTAATCCGAGGTTCCCTGGTTCCAGATAAGATTGCCACGCTGAAGCGACGACAGGAGATTCGAGAAGAGCGGATACGGGAAGGGAAACCTTTTTCCGGGACAACCTCTAGTTTATCCGATGCTGTTAGGAAATCGACGAATTGGAAACAAATCGTCAAGTTCCACGAGTATCTCGCAATCGCGAGGAACGGCAAAACCGAAGCGATCCGCTGTCTCCGTTGCGGTCACCTCTTTTGCCCAAAGCACGACAATTACAAGCTCTACGCCCTGCGCCGGGAACGGGACCTTTATGATCTGGCGCAACGTCTTGTGCCATCGGGAGAGTCCTATCTAGGCGGATACTTGGAATACTACTGTCCAGGGTGCGCAACGCTTCTGCAGGTCGATGGCTATTGCGACGCATTTCCGAATTCCAAAGAGCCGCTGCATGACTTCTACCAACAGCCGTAGTTAGGACCATTCGTCACCGCATGAGACACAGCGCGGCTACGCCGCAACCGAAATGGGAAAAGTCGGATTCACCACGAAGGCACGAAGGACACGAAGGTTTTCGTAGGGTGCGCTTCGCGCACCGGTCGGTCTCGGAATGTCTCTCGCAAAGAACGCAAAGGGCGCAAAGAAAAGAAATTGATTTCCGAACTTGGCGTCCTTCGCGTCTTGGCGCGAGGCATATCCGAATCCGAGGGGTCTTCGGCGCCCGGGAAGTTTGCGCAAGCCGCGCAAGCTTTAGACTATAGTAGTGCAAAAGGGGGAAAGACAGCATGGCATCGAAAGCGCAATACATCATCGGCGTCGACACCGGCGGAACTTTTACCGACGTCGTCGTGCTGGGCGGCGCGGGCGAGGTATGGACGGCGAAAGCGTCGACGACGCCCGACGATTTTTCCCGCGGCGTGATGGACGCCGTCAAAGAAGCTGCCGGCGCTGTTGCCGTTGAAATTTCCGAGTTGCTCGGACAAACCACGCTCTTCAAACACGGCAGCACCGTAGCGACCAACGCGCTGATCACACGTAACGGCTGCAAAGTCGGCCTGATCACCACCATGGGTTTCGAAGACACCACCGAGATCATGCGCGCCATCGGCCGCGTCGACGGTCTTTCCGGCGATGAGATCAAACACGTCACGTGGATCACCAAACCCGATCCGTTCGTGCCGCGCGAGCGCGTCGTCGGCGTGCGCGAGCGCATGGACTATCAGGGCAACGAGATCGTGCCGCTCAACCGCGCCGACGTGATGGACGCGATCCGCAGGCTCATCGAAGACGACAAAGTCGAAGCCATCGCCGTAAGCCTCATGCACGCCTGGGCCAACCCCAAGCACGAAGAAGAGATTCGCGCTCTCACGGCGGAGGCGGACCCGCGCAGAAAAGTCTATTGGTCCTTCGGCAGCTCGCTATCGCAAGTCGCCGGCGAATACGCCCGCGCCAACACGGCGATCCTGAACAGCTACCTCGGCCCCACCGTCGAGCGTTACTTAAAGGGACTGGAAACGAAGCTCAAAAGCGGCGGGCTCAAGGGACCGCTTTTGATCATGCAGGGGAACGGCGGCGTCGCCCACCGCGAGCATGTGAGCGCCATCGCCAATCTGCAATCCGGTCCGGCGGGCGGCATGATCGCATCCGCTTACGTCGCCGGCGTGCTCAAGCACGAGAACGTCATCACCACCGACATGGGCGGCACGAGCTTCGACGTGGGACTGATCACCGACGGTTACTGGCGCTACGCCCAAGAGCCCATCGTCGAGCGCTTCCGCATGCTCCAGCCGATCATCGACATCGAGTCCATCGGCGCGGGCGGCGGCACCATTGCGCAGGTCGAAGCGGAAACCGGCAGACTCTTGGTGGGACCGCGCAGCGCCGGCGCCAGTCCCGGACCGGTCTGCTACGACGCCGGCGGCGAACAGGTCACGGTCACCGACGCCGATCTCGCCCTCGGCATCATCGACCCCGATTATTTTCTCGGCGGCAAAAAATCGCTAAATAAAGAGAAGGCTCTGCGCGTCATCGAGGAAAAGATCGCGCGGCCATTGAAGCTCAAAGTCCACGAAGCCGCGGCAGGCATCTATGACATCGTCAACGCCAAGATGTCCGACCTCATCCGCCGCCAGGTCGTGCGCACCGGTTACCTGCCGGAAGAGTTCGTCATCTACGCATTCGGCGGCGCCGGCCCGGTTCACGCTTCGGGATTTGCGGCAGAGCTCGGGATTAAGAAGATTTACATCTTCGCCACCTCCCCCGTTTTTTCCGCCTTCGGCGCGGCGGCGGCCGACGTCATGCGCACGCGCGTGCTAAGCTGCCAGTACGTGTTGCCCGCCGACCCGGCGACGATCAATCAGCGTCTCGATACCGTGGAGGAGGAGCTGAGCGCGGCGATGAGCGGCGAAGGCTTCAAGCCCAATCAAATCGAGTTCCGCCGCTACTACACCATGCGCTACCGCCGCCAGAGCGCCGGAGTTGAATTGCCCGCGAGCTGGCAGCGCTTCAACCCTAAGCGCATGGCCGAAATCCAGACCGCTTTCGAAAAGAAGTACGTAGAACTCTACGGCGTCGGCGCCGGATATACCAAGGCGGGCATCGAGATCAGCGAGATTCGCGTCGACGCCGTGGGCAAGGTCGCCAAGCCTCGGCTGAGCGCCAAACGGAAAACCGGCGGCAACCCGCGCGCCGCGCTCAAAGGCAAGCGCCGGGTGTTCTTCGCGCGTCCGCAGCGCAAGTTCATCGATACGCCGGTCTATGATTACGATAGGCTAGGCGTCGGCGCGGCAGTGAAAGGACCGGCGATTATCGAGTTGCCGTTTACCACGACGCTCGTGCCGCCGGATCATAAGGTTACCGTCGATTCGTATATGAATTTGGTGATGGAGGTGCCGTAGGAAGGATGGGATAGTGGAGTGATGGAATACTGGAGCAATGGGTATTCGGACTAAAATACGAAACTCCCGCGTTGCATGCTTCCCATCACTCCAACACTCCAGTATTCCAATATTCCTGGCGGAGGAAACCTAACATGGATAATCTATGGCCGTCGAAGCTATTCACCGGCGCGGTCGTTTTTTTCGCAATGCTCATCGGGGCGGTGGTTGTCCCCGCCCAACCCGTCCGCATCGCCGTCGGCGCGGCGAGCGTCGCGTCGCTGCCGACCTGGGTGGCCCATGACGGCGGTTACTTCACCCGCGAAGGCGTGCCCGCTGAGTTGATCTACATCCGCGGCGGGCCCCAAACCATGTCCGCATTGATAGCCGGCGAGGTTCCCTACGCGCAAATTTACGGCGGCGCGCTCGTTCCCGCGCGGCTGTCCGGCGCGGATGTCGTGATCGTTTCCGGGCTGATCAACTCGCCGTTCTTCTCCATCATCACCGCCAAAGGTATCGACAAGCCGGAAGATCTGCGCGGCAAAAAGATCGGCGTTACCACCTTCGGCTCGGCCACGGATTTCGCATTGCGCTTGGCGCTCAAAAAGTGGGGGATCAAGGCCGATAGCGAAGTGAGCATCTTGCAGATGCGCGGCGTGCCGGAAATCTTGCCGGCAATGGCAGCCGGCGCGCTGCACGGCGGCGTGATGTCGCCGCCGACCAACATGATGGCGATCCGAGCCGGCTTTAAAGAACTCGCCTTTTTGCCCGACATCGGAATTTCCTTCCAGCACACGAGCCTGGCGACGACGCGAAGATACATCGAGCGCAACCGGCCGGCTGTGATCAAGGTCATGAAAGCGTACAATGGGGCGATCGAGCGCATCAAAAGCGACAAAAACTTTACGCTTAAGGTCTTATCCAAATATATGAGCACTACCGACAACGTGGTTCTTGAATACAGCTATAAAGTCGGGCTGCCGCTGTTTCGCGTGCCCCCGCAGCCGACTCTTGAGGGCCTTCAGGCGATACTGGATTTTTTGGCGGACAAAGATCCCAAAGCTAAACAGGCGCAGCCGAAA
>JACPFE010000194.1 GCA_016183145.1 Deltaproteobacteria bacterium
CGCATATTATATGAACGAGGACAATTTGCAACCGGAAATCGCCGAAGGCGCACTCAAATCTCCCTTTCTCAAAGGGCGAGATTTGCGGGCGAATCGAGGCGGTAATTATGCGGCGAATTTCTGAGACAGGAAACTAGCGAAGGAGCTTTGGCCGAGCGTGGATTTCTATCTGGTGCGACATGGCGACGCGGTCTTGGATACCTTGGATCCCCAACGGCCGCTTTCTCGCTTAGGGCAAGAGCAGGTCGAACAGGTGGCCCGGGCCGCCGCGGCTCGCCAAGCGCAGGTGTCGGCGATTTTTCACTCCGGTATTCTGCGCGCCCAGCAAACGGCGGAAATCCTCGCCGCGCATCTTGGGCCGGCGCTGGGCGTGCAACGGATGTCGGGTTTGGCGCCGCAAGACGATCCAGCGATCGCCAAGGCGGAGCTGGAAGCCGCCCCGGCGCCGGTCATGTTAGTGGGCCATTTGCCCCATATGGGCCGGCTCGCCGGTTTGCTAATTAATGGAGATGCAGACCGAGATGCCGTGGGATTCGCTCCCGCGACCATCGTCTGTATTTCCCGCGAGAGCTCTCTTTGGCAATTAGTTTGGCTGCTCGGCCCGGATTTTTCGTGAGCCGCAGTTGACCCGCCAGCAGGGATAGTCTAAATAGATTCTTAGCTCAAGCCAAATAGATCAGCGAGAGGTAGAAATCATGGCTTCCGAATCACTCACGGTAACCGACAACCGAACCGGCAAGACCTACGAAATCCCAATCAAGAACGGCGCCATCAAGGCGACCGACCTGTTCCAGATCAAGACCAATGAAGAGGACGGGTTGGTGACCTACGATCCCGGCTTCATGAATACCGCGTCCTGCCAAAGCAAGATCACGTACATCGACGGCGACAAGGGCATCCTGCGTTACCGCGGCTATCCCATCGAACAGCTCGCGGAAAAGAGCAGCTATCTGGAAACCGCCTATCTCGTTTTGTTCGGCGAGTTGCCGAGTCAGTCCCAACTGGCCGAGTGGACGCACAACATTACTTACCATTCGATCATTCACGAAAACATCAAGAAGCTCATCGACGGCTTCCATCACGACGCCCATCCTATGGGAATTCTGGTCAGCACCGTCGGAGCGCTATCGACGTTTTATCCCGACGGCAAAAAAATATTCGACGCGAAGTCGCGGCGCGATCAGACCTACCGGCTGATCAGCAAGATGCCGACACTGGCGGCCTTTGCCTACCGGCACAGCCTCGGGCAGCCCTATTCGTACCCCGACAATGACCTCAGCTACCCCGGGAATTTCCTCAACATGCTCTTCAAGATGACCGAGATTAAGTACAAGCCCCATCCGGTCCTTGAAAAGGCGGTGGATGTTCTCTTTATCCTGCACGCAGACCACGAGCAGAATTGTAGCACCAACGCCATGCGCAGCGTCGGCAGCTCGCAGGTCGATCCCTACTCCTCGGTGGCGGCGGCCGCCGCCGCGCTTTACGGCCCGCTGCACGGCGGCGCCAATGAAGCGGTTCTCCGTATGCTCATGGCGATCGGCTCGAAAGCCAACGTCCCGGAGTTCGTCAAAAAGGTAAAGGGCGGTGAAGGTAGACTGATGGGGTTCGGCCACCGGGTTTACAAGAACTACGATCCGCGTGCCAAAATTATTAAGGAAATCGCCGATCAGGTCTTCGAGGTCAAAGGGCGCAATCCTTTGCTCGACATCGCGCTGGAGCTCGAGCGCATCGCCTTGCAGGATGACTATTTTATCAAACGCAAGCTCTATCCCAACGTCGATTTCTATTCGGGTCTCATCTACCAGTCGATGGGTTTGCCGATGGACATGTTCCCGGTCTTGTTCGCGATCCCGCGGACTTCAGGCTGGATCGCGCAGTGGGAAGAGATGCTGACCGATCCCGACCAGAAGCTGGCGCGCCCGAAACAAATCTATCTCGGCGCCGAGACACGGGACTACGTCCCAATAGACAAACGAAAGTAAACGCGCGAATCAGCGCAAGGCGCCGCTAAGCCCCTGGATCAGGATTCTAATCGTTTGGCCGATCCGCAGGCGCGAATCGGTCAGGCCGTTGAATTCCATCAACGCGCGGACTTCCTGGCCGTAGCGTTTGGCGATAGAAAAAAGCGTCTCGCCTTTTTTGACTTCGTGGGTAACGACCTGCGCGCGCTCTGACGATTTCTCCTTCTGCGGGTGAGTCGCGTGGGCGAACGCCGCGCCGGTGCCTGCGGGTATCTTCACCGCAAAGTTCTTATCGCCGGGCGGAGTGGCATTTCGCAGGAGCGCCGGATTTAGTTCCCGGATGCTCGAAAGATCGGTTCCCGCCATGCGCGCGAGAACTTCCAATTTCACCGGCGCGTCAATTTCGATCTCTTCATATTCCAGCGGGCTTTCGTAGCGGACGCTTTCAAAGCCGTATTTTTGCAGGTCGGTGGCGATCAGGGTTACGGCGACAAACTTGGGGACAAAGTTGCGCGTTTCCTCGCGTAGCTTCACATTCTCGGCGAGCGAGGAGAAGTCCCTGGTTTTGGAACTCTGCATCGCCCTGTCAACGGCTCCCTGACCGCCGTTGTAGGCGGCGGTCGCCAGGTACCATCGGCCGAAGTAGTCGTGCAGGTCTTTGAGATAGGCCGCGGCCGCGCGCGTCGATTTGACCGGGTCGCGCCGTTCATCGATCCAGCCGTCGATTCTGAGCCCGTATTTGCGCGCCGTCGCCGGGACGAACTGCCAAAGTCCCGTCGCGCCGTGAATCGATACGGCATTGGTGACAAAACCGCTTTCAATGAGCGCGAGGTAAGCGAGCTCGTCGGGCAAGCCCTCCTCGCGCAGCATTCTGGAGATCATCGGTAGATATTTGCCGGAACGGGCGAGGATTTTTTCAAAATTGCTCTTGCCGTTTCCCGAGAAGTAATTGACGAAGTAGCGCACCCTGGGATTTTCAATGACGGCCTTTGAGAATTCCAGTCGGCGCGATTCCGCTGGTTTCTCGATCGCCTTGTCCAAGTCCTTCTCCACCAGGTCCAGCAGCCGGTCGTCGGCCCGCGGCCCCTTTACCTTTTGCAAGGTCGTCGGCGCCGGTTCCGAAATCTTCACGGGCTTCGCGTGCGTCACCTGCTTGCTGGGTTTTTTTTCCGCCCCTCTGGGTGGTGCGGCTTCCTCGGAGCGCAGTGGCGGAGCAAAGCTATTTTCCGCCGGCCATTCCGGCTCAGGCACTAAAATATCGGGCGTGGAAGTCAAGGCAGGTGAAACCGAAGTGAAGGAAAGGGGCGACAACTCTACCGGGTGTTGAGTCGCTGTTGCTCCGAAGCGAAACGGCAGGAAGGTCAGCGACGCGCAACCGGAAGTTCCGCTAACTGCCAAAGCGAGGGCAAAAATGACCGCGGGCGCTCCCATAAAAAAAACCCACGAATTGGGGGACGATACTTTTTTTAGCAGCGAGATGCAACCCTGAAATTGCGGCGACGCGAAAAGCCCAATGGATGCGCGAATACCCAAGAGAGATTTCACCGCGGAGGCGCGGAGGGCGCGGAGTAAAGAGTTCTTGATTAATAAATACTCCGAACTCCGTGTCTCGGTGGTGAATACTCTTTGATTTCTTTCTCGTGCGTGGCACCTAACACCTGGCATCACGTCTTGAAATTCGGATAGCCGGCTTTGGCGGCCTTCTCTTTGTAATCCTTCACCAATTCTTCGCGCGGAATTTCGTGCACCCAAACCGCTTCGGTGAAGCTCCAGAGCGTAAACGGATGGGCGCCCAGGGCGTAGAGCTTGCCGTAGTCTTTAGTCGCCAGTGCTTCGCGCTCCTCCGGGGTGAATTTTAGTTTCTGGGTTTTCTCCCATTGCTCGACAAACGCGCGTGGGTTGCTCGTATACTCGTCTTCCGCCGATTCGTTCATGTTTACGTAGTGAATAAGTTTGTTCATCAGGTATTTGCTCATCGTGGCTCCTTATCCTGCTTGACGGCGCCGAGCACGTCCGTTCAACCTCTTGATTGAACGAGAAAAGACTCCCGGTACCTTTTTTCTGCTCCGATTTTCCTACGGGGAGATAACTTAGCTGCCTCCATACCGCAATCTGGGAAAAATATCTATGCCTGCAAGGCGACCTGCGGTTGACATAGTGGCCCTGTGCCGGATACTCTCCAGTCGAAAAATTCCGATCTAGACGCCGAATTTGTTTGTTGGCGGTCGGTGACTTTTAAATGCGAGGGGATATAAGGTCGTCGCGAGCAATGGGTTTTCTCGGTCGCCGTAGCTCGAGAAGAAAATTCCTATCACTTAGCGGAGGGACGAGATGAGCCGTGTACCCGATATTAAGTTGGAAGACCTCACAACGGAACAGAAGCGCATCTACGACGAGATCGCCGGTCCTCGCGGGGGCGTCGTGCGCGGGCCGTTTCCCATCTGGCTGAGAAACCCCGATCTTGCGGATCGTGCTAATCAGTTCGGCAACGCGCTCCGGGTCCACGGCAAGCTGGAAAAACGTCTATTCGAGCTCATGGTGCTGATCGTTGCCCGCCATTGGTCGGCCCAATATGAATGGTTCTCGCATGCAAAATCTGCCCTGAAGGCCGGGCTCTCACCCGAGGTCGTTGAGGCGATTCAAAATCACCGCCGGCCTGAGTCTCTTGGGGAAGATGAACGGCTTGTCTACGAGATTATTTCCGAGCTCGTCGAAACCCGAACGCTGAGCCAGCCGAGCTATGATCGCGCCCTGGCTGCGCTGGGCCTTGATCTTTTAATAGAGCTGATTACCGCCGCTGGCTTCTATGCCATGATCGCAATGGTGCTAAACGCTTTTGACGCTCCGGTGCCGACCGGTGAGCGAGCACTTCGCTAAACGAAAATCTTATCAAGGAGCCGGCAAGAACTCCCTAAAGAGCTGTCCCCACTTGTGGAGAAATTGGGGAAATCAGGGTCAGAGTACATTTTGGATTCTGCTGAAAAACCCTCCGTTCATCCTTCGAGAGCCTCAGGACGAACGGAGGAGCGATCGAAATCATTGGAGATCTTTTCCGTTCATGCTGAGCACGTCGAAGCATTCTTACGGTTTTTCAGCAGAAACATTTTGCCTTTCCTCAACGGAACAACAGCCTCACCTCACGGGATGAAACATATTTCGAATAAAATTGTTCTCTGCCCCCTTTTTTTGTGATGATTC
>JACPFE010000179.1 GCA_016183145.1 Deltaproteobacteria bacterium
CTCCCGCAAAGGCGCAAAGACGCAAAGTGACAGGCCCAGGGCCTGTCATCCCGAGCGAATGCGAGGGATCTAGGAAAGATTTCTCTCTTCGTTCGAAATGACAATGCTCTTCCTTTGCGCCTTGGCGCCTTGGCGAGATAAATTTTCCTGGAGTCGTTCTGTTCAACATTTCCAAGGTAAGCGCCTAACACACGGAGTTCCGTCGATGACTGCAGCCGGCCCGGGAATCGCCAAGTATCCAAACATTTTTAGCGCCGTCCAGGTCGGCAGTCTTACCAGTCGCAATCGGGTGAAATACGCGGCCTGCTCGGTTTCAAACTTCAACGCCCGGGACGGCTCCATCACCGATCGGGAGTACGCGCGCATGGAAGTGATCTCCCGCACGGGAGCGGGCATGATCACGAACCAGGGAGCCTATCCCGATCCTGACGGCGCTGGCAAGGCCTACTACCGCCAGTTGAGCCTCGCCGACGACAAGTTCATCCCCGGCTTTCGCAAGGTCGCCGAGATGATCCACGGCGCCGGAGCGATCGCGATCCAACAAATTCTCCACGCCGGCCGTTACGGCGGCATCGATCTCGATCACTGCGTCCAACCCTCGGATGTGCCGCAGACCTTGCGCCACTTCCGTTCGCCGCGGCAGATGAGCCGCGAGGAAATCCGCCGTTCCGTCGAAGAGCATTGCGAGGCGAGCCGGCGCGCCGTGGAAGCGGGCTTCGACGGCGTCGAGCTCACGGCGTTCATGGGCTACCTGTTGGCGAACTTTCTCTCGCCGTTCACCAACCGGCGGGCCGACGAATACGGCGGCTCGCTGGAAAATCGCGGCCGCTTCATGGTGGAGCTGTTGAGCGCGATCCGCGAGCAGATCGGCAAGGACAAGATTTTGATTATCCGCTTAAACGGCGACGAGCTGATGGATGAGCATGGCGGCAATAGCCCGGCCGAGTGCATCGAGTTCATGAAAATGGCGGAGCGGGCCGGCGCCCACTGCATCAGCATCGTGGTGGGCTGGCATGAATCGACGCGCGGAGCGCTGGGACGGGACGTGCACGACGACCAGTGGCTGCCGCTGGCGGAGAACGCCTCGCGAGCGGTGAAAATACCGGTGGCCTTCGGTCCGCGCTTTTGCGACCCGGTCAAAGCCGAACGGGCTTTGGCGCGAAACGCTTTCGGGCTCTGGGAGGTTTGCCGGCCTTTTCTTGCGGACCCTGAGTTGTTGCACAAGGTGGCGGAGGATCGCCTCGATGAGATCCGCCCCTGCGTCGGCGGGTTGCTCTGTCTCTCGCGGATGTTTCGCAACCTTCCCTATATTTGCGCGGTCAACCCGCGGCTCGGCCATGAGGTGGAGCCCGAATATGAATTGCGCCCGGCGCGGATGCACAAAAAAGTGCTGGTCATCGGCGGTGGTCCCGGCGGTCTTGAGTGCGCGTACACCGCGGCGCAGCGCGGCCACTCGGTAGTGCTGTGCGAGAAGAGCGAGCGGCTTGGCGGACAGTTGATCCCGGCCTCCAAGGAGATCGGCGGCGGCCATATTTTTGTGGATCTGGTGCGCTACTACGAAGCGATGCTCAAGAAATGGCAGGTCGATGTGCGTCTCGGCACCGAGGCAACGCCGAAGCTCTGCGCGCAGGTCGCTCCCGACGTGAGCGTCGTCGCTTCCGGCTCGGAGATCGAGCATGTCTCCATTCCCGGCATCGAGCGAAACCAAGTAGTGATTGCCCACGACATTTTAGAAGAGGGTTCTCCCTGCGGCGAGCGCGTGGTAGTTATCGGCGGCGACAGGATTGGGCTGGTGGCCGCGGAGTATCTCGCCTCCCGCGGCAAGCAGGTAACTCTAATGGAAGCGGGCAAAAGGCTCGGCGAGGACGTGATCGCGACCTTCAAATGGCGCCATGCCGCCTGGGTCAAGGAGCTACAAATTCAAACATTGCTGAATACGCACGCCAAGGAAATTACCGAAGCGGGAGTGCTGGCGGTGGACGCGCAGGGCGCGGAGCGGCTGGTGCCCGCCGACACGGTGATTCTCGCTCTTCCCCGCAGCCCGCGCCAGCAACTGCTCACCGATCTCGAATTTGTCTGCGATGAGCTTTACGTCATCGGCGATGCGGTGAAGCCACGCTCCATGCACAACGCGATTCGCGAGGGCTATCTGATCGGCATACGGATTTAGGCTCTTCAGGCTTTTGTGTGGGTAACCGGGTATGATCCCGTTTTTTTCTTTCACCACGAAGCTCACGAAGGACAGGAAGCATTCGGAGATAGGTTATCGAAGACATGGTTGCTGCGTATTCGAACGGGCAACCACAGGGGGTTGCCCCTACAACACTGACGGCGGAATTCTTTGCGCTTTCTACGTTTAATTTTTTCCCTTCGTGCTCTTCGTGCCTCCTTTGAAAATACCCGTTTGGGGATGAGAACGAAGAGGCTCGCCTGGGTTCCGTCATACCCGCGAAAGCGGGTATCCAGGCTAATTCGGCGCAACAAACCTGGATTCCCGCGTGCGCGGGAATGACGAGTCGAGGAGGGCACCCTGTGGAAGGAAAGCCCTCCATTTTCATTCTCGGCGGA
>JACPFE010000004.1 GCA_016183145.1 Deltaproteobacteria bacterium
GGCCGCCGCTTTGCGTGTGGGCCAATAGAGGAGGGCCACCGGGACGATTATCGCCGAAATAATCCAGTTGGAGGTGAGACCCGCGGCGGAGGCGACACCGAACTGAATCAGCATCGTGATGTCGCTGGTCACTAAGCTGCCGAATCCGATGACGGTGGTGAAAGTGGTGATCAGAATCGGGAGCGCGGTTTGGACCGCCACTTTGCGCACCGCTTCGACTCTCTCGACCCCATGCTCCAACTCGTAGTGGAATTCGGAGATCATGTGGGAATCTTCTGTGAAGCCTATGGCCACCATGAGGGCTGGGATGATGGCGGTGATGACATTCACGGGGTATCCAATTAGCACCATCTCGCCCAATACCCAGATGATGCTGATGAGACCGGTGGCAGCCGGGATCAGGCAGCCCTGAAGGGTGCGGAAAGTGATCAAGAGGGTAAACAGGAGAAAGACGATTGCGATGGGGACTAGATAGACCATGTCCTCCTGGATATATTCTCCGAGGGTGACCTTGGTGAGCGGGGTGCCTATTTGGTAGATATCCAGGCCGTCCCGCTTCTCCTTTGCGATCAGTCCGTCCACGAGCCGGGCGAATCTTGGATTGAAATCCTTATCCCCTGGCTTGGCATCCGTAAAAATATTAACGCCGGTTATCTTGCCATCCTTGGAAACGATTTGGCCAAGGAAGATGGGGTTGCCGAGAGCGTCGGAGCGAATCTTCTGCAGCGCGGCCGGATCCTGGGGCACCTCGGCGCCCACCAGAGGGTCTGTGTTGAGGAAATCTCCCTCGCCCTTGATGTTGTTGACCGTGGTCAGGCTTTCCACCCGGGAAACACCCGGGGTGGCCCGCAGGGCATCCGACAAGCGTTTGATGCTTGCCAAGACATCGCGGGTAAAGACATTTTGGGATTTGATTACGATGACGGTAAGGCTGTCGCCGCCAAATTTTTTCTTGATTTCTTCGTAGTACAGGCGGGCTGGGTCCTTCTCAACCATCAACCCTTCGGCGGAGGCATCAATTTCGAGCCGGGGAAGCTGGAGCGCGAAAAAGACCGTGAGGACCAAGATTGCTCCCAGGCTGGTCAGGGGATGGTCGACAATCCACAGAGGAATGTTTCGTAGTTTTCTGAGGTCCACGGGATCTCCCTTGATTGAGGCCCAGAGGCGGATCTATCTCCCTTTGGTGAGTTCTCTCTCGGTGAAGAGTTGGTCCGAGAGCCCCTGGTTGATCTTCCGATCCTCTACCGACAGGATGGTCTTCGTGCGTTTCTTTAAGTCCTCCATCTCGATGGAGTTGGGGCGCCAGACGCTCCCCCCCACGGATTTGAGAGCCGTGGAGCGCTCGATCTTCTCAAGCGTGCCCGCAGGATCGTAAAATTCCCGCTTGACCGAGTAGTAGTTGTCCTTGAGGATCCAGAATTTCCTTCTGCTATAGCCACTGTCTTGCTTCTCCTTTTCGGTTCTAGGCACCGCTTCGATTACGAAGCACGGTTTACCATCGCAGGTCTCGCTGCCCAACAGTTTGTAGGTGTAGGCGTCAAGAGCTTCGGGTCTTAAATCCTCATAGGAGAAATCCGTTCCCATGAAGCGGTTTTTCTTACCGCTGGAGGCGATCCTTTTGGGCCTGCCGACGGCCGGTAGATTGAGCCACTGGTCGTCATCGCCGCCTTGTTTTTCCCAGGTCAGCAGAGCAGTATTCTCAACATCCCTGGGGCTGAGAAATCGGATCAGGATTTTGTTGAGATCGTTGGCGTCGGTTTTCGTGTAGCGCTCGATCTTACGTTCTTTTTTCTGCCCCTGCGCGTTGACCAAAACCATTTTTTGTATCTCGTACTCATCCTTGGTTTTAAGCAGCTCTTTTTGCTTCTTCATGACGTCCACTCCGGTCTGAGCGCTGGCCGACGACGCGAAGAAGGCCCAGGCGAAAAGGGCCGAAACTGCGGTTCGGAAAATTTGCGTTCTCATGAGTGTCTCCTACTCACAGCGATGGCTGAAAAGGTGTTGTCATGGGGTCTATGAAGTAAGCAGAGGATGAGCGTGCGCGAATCACGCACGGCTTCGAAAGGCGACCGGCGCCGCGGGACAAGCGCTCCCGCCACCAATGGCCCTGATGCGCCTAAATCTGGGGACCGTTTGGCTGTGGTTGCAACAAAACGAACCCCGATGGACCCGTCCTTAAAAGAGATAGGTCAGGTTCAAGAAGCCCCGGTCGTTCCTGTCCCACTTGCCCCAGAAGGACAACTTCTGGTTGAGTCCAGGTGGGATAAGCACTGGCTTGATGCTGAAATCCCCCCAGAAGACATCGAAGCCGACTTCCGCCTTTAAATTGTCCGTAAACTTGTAAGAATACTTTGGCTGAAGATAGCCGCTGTTCGGGCCGTAGAAGTTGACGGCTCCCGAGAGCGTGAGTTCGTTGGCGTCGTCAATCTTGAATCCGACCCGGCTGATGATGGTGCTCTGAATGGGACGGACAAAGAAACTCAGATCTCTGGTGAGAGGATTATCTCGCTTGTGCAGGTCGAAGTCGTGGCCGTACTCCAAGACAAAGAGAATCTGTTCGAGCCCCAGCCCCCCTACATCACTTTGGTCCCACACGTATCTTCCACCAATAACCACAGGCATTCTGTCCGTAGTCAGCCCGGCGTCGTAAAATTTCGCGACGGCCTCGCCGTGAACTTCCAATTTACCAAAGGTCGTTGAGAAGTCTGCGCCGACGGCGCGCACGCGGGGGAAGACCGTTTTCGGCGGCCCAACGCAGACGGGGCCCAATGTTGGTACAAGAACACAGATAGGGCCACCTACGGAGACAACGGGCAAGTTGTCATAGCCGTCAAAATAGCTCAGAGAAAGGTCCCAGCCGGATATCGCCGAGGTCTTCGCCCGGAAGGCGACCTGTGTGTTCTCGAACCGCTTAGGTGGCAATTTCCTCCCGTCTTTTATAATGAAGTCGATGAGCGGGAGCGCCGATTTGGCGAACGGGCCGAGAAGGTCGCGCGCCGGCTCTCCAACTCCCAGCCAGCGGTTGTTGACCATCGGAATACGGCTCGGAGTGAAATGGGGCATGACGATGAACTGAAAGGAGGTGTTCGGGAGATAGTAATTCGCGGATATAGAGAATACGCCTAGTTTTTCGCGATCTGGAATGTCCTGGTAGTCCCAGGGATTGAGCAGATAGTCTGTCGGGTTGTAGCCGTCCGCTGTTCCCCAGGAGTAAATCTGTTTGCCGACGGTCACATCAAAACTCTCAGCCCGGTACCTGAGATAGCCCTGGTTAAAGCTAAAGTATGGATCGTGGAAGGTGCTATCGCGAAAATTCATCCAGGGTTCCTTGACATAGTTCCCGCTATCGGCCTTCCACTGCGGAACGAGAAAGAGTCCGAAGCCCTGGCCCAAGTCCTGGTTTATTTCCAGTCTCAACAGGCCCTCTTGTCGGACGGTTCTCTGTTCCTCCAAAGTGGTCTGGAAGGAGGCAAAGGTTTTGGAGCGGAAGCTTCCTTTAACATGATCTCGCCACCATTTTATAACCGGATCCTCCTCCGCCGCGGGTGTAGCTGCCGCAGCCCCCGGAGCCGCAGCGGCTGCAGCCGCTATCTGCTGTGCAAGGTCCTGCGCCCCTGCTAATCTAGGAGGTATTAGGAGTACGAAAAGACAATAAAGTGCTCTAACCACAGGTGCCACCACGACCAATTCTCCTTAACTTAGAAGACCATATTAGTTTCGTATACCCTACTTATGGTGGTTTGGTCAACAGTTTTTTACCGTTATTCTTGCCGATTGTTGGCCATTGACTTGAGGGTGCCTTCGTAATCATGAGACATTTTCTACATATTTCAAGGGTGACCTGGATGATCGTGGCGAGAAATATTCATAAGAATAAAGACTTGCCGTGAACGTTTCGATATAATACCAACATACAGTCAGTTAGGAGATCTATGTGAATATCCGAACTTTAAGCCTGTTATTGTTGGCCACCATGGGACTGCAATCGCTATCGTCCTATGCGCTTGCGAGAAATGGGGATGAGGTTTTTGAGGAGCTAAGAAAACAGATGAACTGTGAGCAAATCGCTGCGAAAGACGAATGCATCGAGTTTGCCAGGGGTGGATTCGTCAGAGCGTCTGATAGTAGTGAGCGGCGGTTTGTACTCGGAAGGACGA
>JACPFE010000180.1 GCA_016183145.1 Deltaproteobacteria bacterium
CCACCGGGCTTCGCTCCATGTTATGGATCATTTGGCGACCTTAGCCACTTCGGCAGACTTTATCGGAAGCGTCTGAATAATTTTAGGACGGAGGAAAAACGGACTATGGCTGATCCCGCAACGCTCGACAAGGCTTTCCACCATATCATGCGGAGCTTCATCGAGACCGGCCGCGCGCCGCATTACACGGAGACCGCGGTCGCGCTCGGAATCTCGGTAGAAGAAGCGCGCCAGATCTTTCGCGATCTCGAGGCCACAGGGTATTCATTCTTTCTCCATCCCGAGACCGACCAAATCGTTTCGGTTGCGCCGTTTAACAACCTGCCCAACCAATATCGCATTACCATAGATGGAGAGCCGAAATGGTTCGCCCAGTGAGGGTTCGAAGCGCTGGCGGTGCGCTGGCTCTTTCCGGGAAAGACGGTGCGGATGGACGCGCCATGCTTGGACTGCGGCGAGCCCATGGTGATCGTGATGCGCGATGAGGAGGTGCTGACGGTCGAGCCTCAAACCATCGTTGGCTACTCCATCACGCCCATTGGCGTGCAGGGGCCGGGCCGCGCCTACAGGTGAGCGAACATGAACCTCTTCCGGTCGGAAGAGCATGCGCGCCGCTGGTCCGAGTTTAAGCCTTACTATTTGGAGAACCTCAGGCCGCTGTCGTTTTGGCTGGAACGCTTTAGCAGTGAGATGATGCGCAGTCGCGGCCGTGCGGACTTCATCTCGTGGTACACCGCCTGGCGTTTAGCGCAGGCCCGGAAAAAATAACGGACAGACCTTGTAAGCCCGTCACGAATTGCTCAAAGCGTCATTTATTCATTTGGTCTCCGTTTAGCTCTTGTTTTCGCTACCTGCACACGGCAACTTGACTCCGCGCCAACTGTGTACCGGCTTCACCTCGGTCGTGTGATCACATCCACGAGCGCGGGTAAACGCTTTTCGCGAACAATCGTGAATGCGCGCTCCAAAGCCCCTCGCAGCTCTTTCGGGTTTTCAATTGGCCCTTCAGCATAAATGCCGAATCCCTCCGCGATTTTGGCGAAATCTACCTGTGGCGGCTCGATACGGAAGCCTATCGTCTTGTTCTCGACCGGTCGGTTCCGCCGGATAGCCAGGTGCTCAGCGTGCTCCTCGTCGTTGTAATAAGAGCGGTTATTGGTCATGACGATAAGGAGTGGAACCTTAAGGTGCGACGCGGTCCAAAGCCCGCTCAGTGTGTAAAGGAGATCTCCGTCGGATTGGAGGTTTACGCAAATACGGTTCGACAGCGACTCTGCTAACGCGGCGCCGATGGAAGCCCCAATGCCGTGTCCGAGACCGCCACCGGGATTGCCAGCGCAGAATTGCTCCGGTTCTTTGAGGTCCAATAACCGCTTCGCCCAAACGGACGTTCCGGTTCCAGTATTCACCAAGGACCAGGCATGAGGTTCGAGCAAGTCCTGAAGCTCCATGATAAGCCGCGGCAACGATACAGGTTGCATATCCCACTGGCGTTCCGCCTCCTTTTGCCATTGGGAGCGAGTTTCCTCATGGCGCCGCTGGGTTTGCTGCACCCGTTCCTCGATCCGTCTGCGGCTCGATTCATCTGCGGTTAAAAGCCGGATGGCCATTTTTGTCATCTCGGGCAAGGCAACGGCCGTATCTGCAACGAGAGAAAAATCGGTGGCCACTAGCCTTCGGGCTTCACCCCAGCTCCTCACGGTGAAGTCTTCCATGCCGATTTGAATCAGGCTTGCGTTGGGATTAAGCAACCGTTCGTGTTTTTCCCCGAGGCGGTGAATCGCCCAATAGAGGTCGATGACGTCAAGGGCCAGCACCACGTCCGCTTCACCCAGAACCTCTTTTTCGGCTCCGGCTACCGAGAGCGGATGAGTCGTCGGCATATTAAATCGCACTCCCTGATCGATCACCGGAACGCCCAGTGTCTCGGCAAAAGAGACGAGCGATCTCCATGACCTGGTTTTCCTGCCCACCATGCCCGCGATGATGACCGGATTTTTTTCACCGAGAAGGCGGCGGACAACTTCCTCTAACTTCTCGGGGTCGCCGGAAGGAGAAATCGAAGGAAGATGATTTCCGCCCAACGTCAAATTCGGCATCTCCTGGATCCTATCTTCCTGCAGCTTTGCGTCATAACAAAGATAGACCGGTCCCATGGGCTCTGAGAGCGCGATTTTGTGAGCGCGGGCGAAGGATTCAACCACACCGGGCAAGGATGCCGGCTGATAGTCCCATTTTACGTAGTCGCGCACCAACTGCCCCTGGAGATGAGCCGTGTGAACCGGCGCAAGGCGCGGATAAGGATCGTCGCCCGTAGGGTCTGACGGACCGGTAGCGCCCAACACAATTATAGGAGCTCGATCAATCCAGGCGTTGTAAATCGCCATCGAGGCATGCTGGAGTCCAACCACGTCGTGACAAATAGCAAGCCCCGGCTCTCCTGAAGCGCGTGCATAGCCATGGGCAATCGCAACCGCAATCTCTTCGTGGCAGGCGAGCACGATCTTTGGGTTCTGGTTTCCCCCGTAGTTCACGATGGAGTCATGCAGAGCTCGGAAGCTCGAGCCGGGGTTAATCGCAGCGTACTTGAATCCGTACTGGCCCATAAGGTCTACTATCAAATCTGACCCGTATTCAGGTTTTCTCGTACCTGCCATCTGACTGCTCCTTTCGCAACTGGACGCGCAATGCGTTCACGCTTATGTATGTTCCAAAGCGCAGCAACTCACAGACACTGTGAGTCTTTACCTCCCGACGTTTTCTATGGATGAACATCTTGCGTGAACCAGTCGAGGGGAACTTCCCGGCCCAATCCTTTTGTCTTGGCTAGCTCGTAGATTCGCGCCGCCACTGCAGCGAACTGGATTCCCAAACCGTTGCTGCCGGTAGTACCGCCGCCGCCGAAGAAAGTAATCTGCCGATCATTGCTACGGGTCGGTGCTTTACCAAGCATCACTTCGCCAAGTTCGAACGTCTTGTCTTCCATCTTTACACCGGCGAAGCGGCTTTCGCGACTCGAACCTTTAGGTTCGTGGCCGCGCGGAAACCAGTACGTTCCAGGTTCTCTCGCCCGGATAATTACCAGGTCTGCTCTTTCGAGCGTGCGCGCATCCAGCTCTCCGCCTTGGACTGAATTTACATGCATACCCGGCGTGAGCCATGCGCCGTCGAAAACCGGCTCCAAGGAATTGGTTGCGCCAACTATGATGTCAGACCCATCTACCACAGAGCGCGGACTGGTCTCGGCTCTGATTTCCACCGAAATTTGCCGTTTCATTTGCGTAACGAACTTTTCCAAATTGGCGTGCGTCGGGCTGTAAACCTTGACAAGTTTAAGATCCCTCACCGCGGAGAGAGCCAGAAGCGGGGCGCCCGCCTGC
>JACPFE010000181.1 GCA_016183145.1 Deltaproteobacteria bacterium
AGGATTCCTAATCCTGGGGCCGTGAGTTCGAATCTCGCCGGGGGCAATTTCTTTTCAAGTATTTACGGATTTCTCTTCAGGTTCTGTTTTTTCGACGTGTCCGCTGGACCTTTGACACGTACGGCTAACTACCGTACAATCGACCAGAAAGGAAAAACCCACCATGTCGTCCTTGGCAACCAACGCGCTCACGGAAAGCCAGAAATCCAAGATCGCGCGTCTTGAGGCGCGCATCACGCTGGAACAGAAGGGCCTTCTCTCAAGGGCCGCCGAGCTTCAAGGCCGCTCTCTGACGGACTTCGTTGTTGCGTGCGCCTGTGAAACCGCAACCCGCACCGTGCGCGAGCACGAGACCATGACTTTGAGCGCCCGCGACCGCAAAATCTTCGTCGCCGCCCTGCTCCATGCGTCGGCTCCGGCGCCCCGCCTGCGCAAGGCGGCGCGCCGCTACAAGCAACTTCGCAGCGCGTAGATGCCGCCCGCCACTCGGCCATCGCCGTGGCTCGTCGAGCCGCTTGGTAAGAAACACGACCGCGCCGCTTTTTCCTGCGGCGATGAAGCCCTCGACCGATATCTCAGAGAGACGGCCCGCCAGGACGCGCGCCGACTTGTGGCCGCGCCTTTTGTTGTAGTTGAAACAAATGCCGCTAAAACCATTCTCGGCTATTACACGCTGTCTTCGTTCGCCGTTGGTCTCGGAACCCTGCCTGACGATGTGGCCCGCAAGCTGCCGCGCTACCCCGATGTGCCGGTCACGCTCCTGGGCCGCCTCGCCGTCGATCAGCGCTACAGAGGGCAGGGGATCGGAGAGTTTCTGCTCATGGACGCGCTCCACCGCGCGTGGGAACAGTCATCCCAGATCGCCGCGGCCGCCGTTGTAGTCGATGCCATCGACAACGCAGCAGAGCGGTTTTACCGGCACTTTGATTTCACTCCTTTCCCGGACCGTACAGACCGGCTGTTCTTGCCGATGAAAACCATCGCTACTTTGTTCGCAGGATCAAAATTGAGCTAAATTGAGCGGATTTCATAAAACATTCACAATCCCTTTTCTCTGTTTTTTCCATGTGATAAGTGTTCACGTAACTTGCGAAAAAGCCCCCGGCGGAATTCCTAATCCTGGGGCCGTGAGTTCGAATCTCGCCGGGGGCACTTTAACTAATACAAACGTCTTTATCGATGTTAGATTTGGATTTTGGCGAGGGGAAGGAAGACTGAGGAACCGGGAGCGTAGGAACGTGAAGATCATCCCAGGCCCGGACTGTTGAATTAACAGCCTATGGGGTTGGCGCGGGTGGCCTTCGAGGTAGAGGCCCATTGCTCCCGGTCCGAAGGCTTTCTTTCCCGAGCAGGTAACGTTACTTGATACGCTCGTATTAGTCCCGTGAAGTAGCGGGCGGAGGACGCGTAAGATGGCATTATCAGGACCCGAATTCGTCAAGGAAATCCACGCAATGGTGCGCGCCAAGCATTCCAAAGATCATCCGATCATCGGGATGATTGAAAAGGGAGAACTGAGCCGCGAAGCGTTGAAGGGTTTTGTCGGGCAGTTCTATTTGTTTTTTCCGAAACCGTTTCCCAAGCCGATTGCAGCGATGTTGAGCCGCTGTCCGGACGATCCCGAGCTCGAAAGAATGTGGATTGAGAACGTGGTGGAGGAGGGAACGGGCGAAATCTCCGGCACGGATAGTCATAAAGGATTATATATCCGTTTTGCCAGGGCGTGCGGTTTTAGCAAGGAAGAACTCGACCGGGTCGAACCGACGCCGGAGACAAACGCTTTTCTGGATTGGCGAGAGCTGCTCATGTATCAGAGATCCTGGCTTGAGCTGTTCGCCTGCCAAGGGTTCTGCCTGGAAGGCACCGCAAGTGAACGCATGTCGCGTGTCGTAACGGGTTTGACGCAGCACTACGGCTTTAAGCGCGACTCGGAGGATATTCGCTACTGGACTCTGCACATGGGTGTGGATGAGGAGCATATGAAAGTGGGACCGCTGGCCGTGGAACGTTACGCGCTGACGGACCCGCAACAGGCTCAGGTCCGGGCCTCCGTGCAGAAAACCCTCGATCAATTCTGGTTAGCGTTTGACGGCATCAAGCGGGCATTTGTCGATAAGGATCCGTTGTACGCGCATTGGAGAAATGGGAAATAGGGGGTCTGAGAATATGGAGCTGGTTGATCTTTCGCGGGTGATCTACGATGGGATGCCGAAGATTCCGATCTTGCCGGAGGTCCACGTCCAGAAATTTTTGAGTCTCGAAAAGGGACATCCTTTGAACGTAACGGAGATTTCGTTGCCCTGTCACGCCGGCACCCATGTGGACGCGCCGATCCACATCATGCCGAACGGAAAGTCCATCGAGCAGTTGCCCCTCGATGCTTTCGTCGGTATGGGCGCAGTCGTTGGCGTGAAGAAAAAAGGCGGCGAAGAAGTCACGGCGAAGGACTTGGAGAGCTCCGGAGTGCCCGTGAATCGCGGCGATATTTTGATGCTTTATACCGGGTGGGATGAAAAGTTCGACAGCCCCGACTACAACATGCATCCCTATCTGTCCGTCGATGCAGCGGATTGGATGGTAAAGAAGGGGATCAAGATGTTCGGCATCGACTGCATCACGGTCGATTTGCCGACGCCGCTGCGACCGAAAGGATTTGATTTTCCCGTGCACCGCACGCTCTTAGGCAACGAAGTGTTGATCGCCGAGAACGTCACCAATCTCGGCGCCATCGTCGGGAAAAGAACTAGAATCATGGCTTTGCCGCTATGCGTAAAGGGCAGCGACGCTGGGCACGCGCGCATCGTCGCGGAAATCTTGAACTGACGACCATGGCGCTTACCAAACCGATTCAGGGAATCATCGGCGCTTGCCTTACGCCGTTCGGCGACGATGAGCGCATCGATTATAAAGCTCTAGAAAAGGAAATCGAGTTCCTTGTGCCGGATTGCGACGCGATTACGATTGCCGCCGTCGAAGCCGCGGAATATACGATGCTCTCCCGTGAGGAGCGAAAAGAATTGCTGCGCGTCGCCACGGAGATGATCGGCAAGCGGGTTCCGGTCATACTCGGCTGTTCAAGCCCGGCTCCGCGCGAGGTCATCGAGCTGGCCGAATATGCAGCTAAAGTCGGTGGCGACTTCATTCAGGTGCTGATGCCGCTCAGGCCCTGGGGCGGACAACCGACCATCGCAGAGCTGATGGAGTTCTACACTCAAGTCGCTTCAGCAAGTCCGCTGCCGGTAACTTGCTACCACAACCCGGGTCCCGGCGCCGACCCGCCGCAGGACGCCTTCGTCAAAATCAGCGAGATCGATAATATCCGTTACTTTAAGGAGAGCTCCAGGGACATCACAAAAATTTCCCGCCTGATCGAGCAAATTGAGCTGGCCGGCCGAGGCCACTATTTTACTACCATGCAGCCGCTGCTGGTGACGTTGATGCTCGGCGGATCTGGGGCTACCATGCCGCCGCCCGGCACGCGCATCGGCGCTCAGATTGTCAAAGCGTTCCGCGCGGGAGACTTGGAGACGGCAAGGTTTTGGGCGCGCTGCTACGCTCTATTTCCTGGGAAGTGGGCGGCCTATGGGTTGCCACCAGTGATGAAATCGGCGATGAAGCACTTTGGCGTCGACATCGGGAATCCCGCGCGGCCCTACGCGCCGGTGAGCCCGCGGGATCACGCCCAGATCGGACAGTTCCTTCGTCAAGTCGGGCTGATCGGCGAATCCGGGCCCAGCCCACAGGCGCTGCTGGACGCAGCCAATACTCTAAGACAGGAAGACACTTTCCTCCGCTGATTGGCTCGGCTGCGTGCGTGCTGATTTGAGGGCGTAGCGCGCTTCCGCGGCAATTTACGAAATAGCAATGGTGAGCACATATGGAATGGATCAAAAATTTATCTGATCGACTGCTCCTTTGGTTTCTCCGCGTCACTTCGAGATTCGGCAGCGAGCTGACACAAGATGGCAAGTCGGAACAGGCGCTGTGGCGCGAACAGCGGCTGAGAAACCTTCAAGGACTTTCGCTTCGCTCGCGCCAGCGTTTCGGTGGCAAAAAATTTTCAGCGTAGAGATATTGCAGATTCAGATGCCAGCCTTGAACGGACGAAAGCGGATCGTGATCCTAGGCGGTGGTTGTGGCGGGGTGGTGGCGGCGACGAAACTTGGGCGCAAGCTCGGCGCCGACCATGAGGTTATTCTCGTTGACCGCCGGCCCGATCATCTCTTCATGCCGGCGTTCCTCTTTATCATGTTAGGCGAGCGCCAGCCCCAG
>JACPFE010000228.1 GCA_016183145.1 Deltaproteobacteria bacterium
AAGGCTGGGCGGTCGGAAGTCGAGGCACCGTCCTGCACACCGATGACGGCGGCGAAACCTGGACGAACCGCGCCATCGACGCAGATATTATTCTTAACGACGTTCGCTTTCTCGATGCGCGCCAAGGCTGGGCGGTCGGGGAATTCGGCCGCATTTACCGCACGCGCGACGGTGGTCTTTCCTGGACGAAGCAAAACAGTCCCATCGAGGTGCCTTTCATCAGCGGCGCCAGCCGTAATCTTTTTCGGCTTCTGATGTCGGATTCCCGCAGCGGTTGGGCTTTCGGTCTGGATGGAGTCATTCTCACCAGCCAGGACGGTCAGAATTGGGAAATGGCCGCTCAAGACGGCGGCTCCCCCGCCGATGCAAAACGCTACCATCTATTTTCCGCGTCGTCGGTGGGCTTAAAGAAATGGGCCGTGGGGGAACGCGGCACGGTTCTCATGTCCCGCATCGATAGCCGCCGGTGGGATGCGTCGGGAGCGAAATCGTCGCCGTCGAACCTGAACGGCATCGCCTTTAGTGCCGATGATACGGGCCTGATCGTCGGCAACCGGGGAATCATTTTGCGCACCGATGACGCGGGTAAACAATGGACGCCCGTCAGGATCGCCCTGAAAGGCTCAACGAACGGAGTCCCTTGAATCGATGGCGCGCTTGGCCGAATGGATTGTCAAGAAACGCTTGGCCGTCCTCCTCGTCATTGTTCTGCTCACGCTTTTCTTCAGCTACCACGCGGTCAAGATCGAGATGTACACTGCCTTCTCGGATCTTGTGCCCAGAGACCATTCCTATATCAAAACCCATAACGAATTCTGGAAAACTTTCGGCGGCGCCAATGTCATCCTCATCTCGCTGGAGACCACCGACGGCGATATTTTTAACCCGGCGGCGCTGACCAAGATCAAGAAGCTGACGGAAGCCGTCGAACGCATCCCCGGGGCCAACAACTACCAGATCTTCTCGATCGCCCGGCAAAAAGTGAAGGACGTGCGCGCCACGGCTTGGGGCATCGAAGTTCAGCCCGTCATGTGGCCCGATGTTCCGCGCACTCCTGAAGAGATCGAGCGTCTGCGCAACATCGTCTATGCCAATCCCACCATCGTTGGGCGGCTGGTATCGGAGGACGGCAAGGCGGCCCTGATTACCGCTGCATTCCACGAAGAGCGGCTGGATTATGCCGCTTTGTTTCAACGCATTCAGCAAGCGATTAAAGAGGTAGAAGACTCCAATACCCGTGTTTACGCCGTCGGCGAGCCGATTCTTTACGGCTGGATCTATTATCATCTAAAAGACATCACCGCGATCATCGCGCTGACCTCCCTGAGCATTCTCGCGCTTCTGGCTCTTTACTATAGGAATCTCAACGGCGTCATGATCCCGGTGCTCTCCGCTCTCGTCACGTTTATTTGGGGGACGGGATTCACGGCGCTGCTGGGCTACAACTTTGAGCCTCTCGTCCTGGTCGTGCCATTTCTCATCGCGGCGCGCACCATCAGTCATTCCATCCAGTTTCGGGAAAGATTCTTCGAGGAGCTCGAGCGCTACGGCAGCAAAGAAAAAGCGGCCATCGAGTCGGCGGCGGGCCTGATGATGCCCGGCGGTGTCTCCATTATTACGGACGCCATCGGGCTCACGGTTCTGCTCGTGGCGCCCATGCCGATTCTCACCAAGCTCGCCATCGCGGGCAGTTTCTGGGTGCTGAGCAATCTCGTCACCGTGATTATTCTCGATCCGATTCTTTGCTGCTATTTTCCGACACCGCGGCGGATTCCTAAAGGCGGGGAGGGGCACTGGCTGGACGCCCCGCTGCGCTGGCTGACGCGATGGTGCATCCATCGGGTGGGGAGAATCGTCGTCCTGGCGTGCTTTGGCGGGATTATCATTTGGAGTTGCTACTGGTACCGCTTTTTAACCGTCGGCGACTCTCGCCCCGGCTCCCCGCTTCTGTGGCCCGATGCCATTTACAATCAGAGCGTGCGGCACATCAATGACAAATTTCAGGGCACGGATCATCTTTACGTCATCGTTAAAGGTACGGCGGAAAACACTTTAAAATCGCCCAAGGTGCTGGCGACCATCGAAGCGTTTCAGCGTCACATGCTGCGCTCTCCTCACGTCGGCGCAACCGATTCGCTCGTCGATCTGACCCGGCAGATCAATACGGTCCTGCATTATAATGACCCGCGCTGGGGTCTTTTGCCGCGTTCCGCCGATGACGTGGGCGGCATCGTCATGGTCGCGGAGCACGGCAGCGAGCCGGGAGACTTTGACCGCTGGGTCAACTACAATTTTCAGCATGGTCGCGTGACGTTTTTTCTTTACGACCATAAGGGAAACACCGTCCGCGACGTCATCCAGCGCGCCGATGAATTCATTCGCACCCATCCCATGCCCGGCGCCGAGTTCAAACTGGCCAGCGGATACGTGGGCGTTCTGGCCGCGGCCAATGAAGTCATCGCTCGCTCCGACAAAATGACGCTCGGGATGATGCTCCTGGCGCAGCTTATCTTCTGCGCTTTTGGGTTCCGCTCGCTAACCGCCGGCCTTTTGTTCGTCGGCGTCGTGTTGATGTCGAATACCTTTGGAATGGCGTTGATGGCGTATTGGAATGTGGGGCTAAACGTCAACACGTTGCCGGTCATCAGTCTCGGCATCGGCTTTGGCGAAGATTACGGTATTTATATTGTTTCCAGGGCGATCGAGGAATACCGCCGCCGCCAACGCGACAATCTCGACGGCGCTTTAATCGACGGCGTAGCGACGGCAGGCAAGGCGGTTCTTTATACCGCGTTCTTAATATCTGCCGCCATCGCGTTTTGGGCCTTCTCGCCGCTACGTTTCCAAGCGGAGATGGGTTATCAACTGCTCATCATCCTAACGATGAATATGCTCGGCGGGCTGCTGCTCTTACCCGCGCTCATCAGTTGGATACGCCCACGCTTTGTCCTCAGGAACGCCCATGAAGCTATTTAATATCCGTTCCACGCAGGCCATCCGCCGGGCACTGCTATTGTGCCTGCTTGGCATTGTCGGTATTGCGCCGATCGCTCTCGCCTTAGACAAAGTTAGTCTCGCCGTGCCCGTGGTCGCGGTGCAATACATGCCGATTTATTTTGGTATAAAAGAAGGGGTATTCGCCGCCGAAGGCCTGGCGGCGGAAGTTCACGTCCTGCGCACCGATTTAGCGATCGCCGGACTCAATACCGGGAGGCTCGATTATATCGCCCATGGCGGCGCCGCGCTGCGCGGCGCGACGCGCGGTTTCCCGCTAAAGCTTATTTTCGCCTTGGACGACAAAGCGGCATTTTGGTTGCTAACCCAACCGGGTATTCGCGACGCCGCGATGCTTAAAGGCAAAAACATCGGCGTCAGTTTTCCCGGTGACACTCCCCATCTGGTCCTGAAGCGCTTTCTGAGAAAACGCGGCCTCGATCCGGACAAGGACGTTACCTACGTTGCCGGGCAAATCTCTCCCATCGGGTTTCAGGGGCTGGCCGCGGGCGTTTTGGACGGCGCGGTCATGGCGCCTCCCCATTCGGTGCTGGCCGAAGAAAAAGGCTTTCATTCGCTGGCTTTTCTTGGCGAGGAGGTTCCGGACGCCCCAACGATCAATGGGATTATCACCAGCGATAATAAAATCCGCACCCGGCCGAGCGAAGTCCAGCGAATGGTGCGGGCCGCGTTGACGTCGGTTCATCTTTACCGGCAAAAGAAGGACCTGGCCGTAGCCTTTCTCGCATCGGAGTTTAATCTCAATCCGGCCACCGCGAAAAAAGTCTACGCCAACGCCTCGGCCATGTTGACTCCCAACGGGGAGATCGGCTTGGACAAAGTTCGCGACGTGTTGAACTTGGCGCGGGAATTGGGCCAGTCCCCTCCTGACGTCCAGGAGCCGAAGTCGCTCGTCGATTTCTCTTTTCTCCAAGAAGTCCGGCGCGAAGCCGCCGGAGCACAGAAGAAACCACGACCATGATCATCGATTTTCACGCTCACCGGGTCTTCTCAGGCACGCCGATTCATCCCGGCGTGGACCGGCTCTCGCAGGCCTATTACGGTCGCGACGCGTTGAAATTATCAGCGGCTGAATTCATCCAGAAAATGGACCGAGCGGAAATCGATCGAGCGGTTCTATTGACCGCCTGCTGGAAAAACCAACCGGCGCGGCCCCGAAACGAAGCGACTGCGGAGTTGATCCAACAGCACCCGGACCGATTCATCGGATTCGCCAGCTTCGATCCCAACACGGGCGAGCAGGCGGTGGCGGATGTCGAGCATGCGGTTGACAAGCTGCGGCTTCGAGGGATCAAAATCATCGCGCAGAATGTCGAGCTCGCATATAACGATCCTGGTTATTATCCCGTATACGAAAAGATTCAACAGCTTGGAGTCCCGATCCTGTTTCACACGGGGCCGTCGTTCCTGGGAACCCGAACCAAATTTTGGAATCCGTCTGCTCTCGACGACGTCGCGTTGGACTTTCCCGAGATGAAAATCGTCCTCGCCCACATGGGCATGCAGAACTATATGGACGCCCACAGCCTGCTCGTGCGTCACCCCAACGTCTACGCCGACCTCTCCTTCTGGCCCTTGCACCCGGCATACCGCGCCCTGATTCCATGGTCCCTCTTCGAGCAAACTGTGCCGATGAAGATTCTTTTCGGCAGTGATTTTCCCGTCGGCCAGAGTCCGACCGAAGCGCGCCAGGCGGTCGACGGCCTTCCCGTGAAAAAAAGATTCAAACGGCAGATTCTCGGCGAGAACGCAGCAGCGCTTTTACAGCTCTGAATCCCATCGTCCTCGAACGGAACAACACCTGGAGCACGCCGATGATCGAAAGATCTGTGTGATCAGCCCGGACTCCGCATTTGAAGCTACAATCTCTACGGAGCGAGGTGTGAGACTGGAGTAGCGAAGGCACCCAGATCCGCAGTATCAAAGTCGTTTTTCGTGCTTGGCAATCTGTTGCAAGCAGGTTACGGATGCCACTCACGGCACCGGTGGTCTCAACGCTCTTAGAACCAGTACCCCATTGCCTTCGCTATGGAAGGCTCGCACCTCGCTCCGTGCCTTACCTTTCAAACGCGGAATCCGGGCTCAATATTAACGCGCCCGCTTAAGCAGCGGGGCGTCAAACTTTCTCTTCTCCCATTCCTCGTCCGTCTGTTCCATCCAAAACGGCACCCAGCCGCAGCCCGCTTCTAGAAACGCGACGCGAGGATTGGAAACTTTCTCAAACAAAGTTACCCAACCAGAATTGGGGAATCCATTGGTTCTAGGGAAATTTTACCGGAACGTTGTCTTTCCCGTCGAAAGCCGGCGTATAAGTCACAAAGGCGACGGTCGGCTCGCGAGCGGTATTGGTGAAATAGTGCGCCGCGCCGCGCGGAATATAGACCACGTCGCCGACCGTGAGATCGATGCGCCGCTGCTCGATCATCAGATAGCCCTGCCCCTTCAGCATTATCACCGTGGCGTCGTGGGTCTTATGCAGGTGCGGGGTTTCGCGATCGCGGATCTGCACGACATGGTGGCTCGCCGCCGGCCCCTGGCCGAGGGTAATGACCTTGATATTTTCTCCCGGCGGCAGAGGATTCTCGGCGAGCATTTTCTCTAAATCGCTCTGCTTAAAATCGTTGCCGTATTGAAGGTAAAAGCGCGGCACCGGCGCGCAGGCCGTAAGCAAGGAGAAAAGCGCGATGACGAATTTCATCTGATCACGGTCGCTTAACCTTAAAATCATAGACCAGATCCAAGAATTGCACGATGATGCGCGCGGTGACCCCCCAG
>JACPFE010000208.1 GCA_016183145.1 Deltaproteobacteria bacterium
CTCAAGCTCCGCTACTTCCTGTCTCTGAAAAATATTATTCCTCATACGAATATCGCGAGCAGTGCTACCGATTCGGATGCCGGTCGCGCTCGATCCCACCAGACTCCGATAGTACTTCTCGATAGCGGCACAAAATGCTTCGTAATTGAACTGGCCTTTGTAACTCGCGCCTTTCGGAGAACTAATTTCGATTGGCCCATCCTCATAAGTAGAGCCTACCGTTTGCTTCACGTCGGCATGTAACCCATTGTAACGCTTGCCTTCCACTTCAAGTGTGAAGAATATCCTGGAAACCATGTGCTCATCATCACTGCCGTAGCCTTGAGAATCCTGGATACACTTTTCAAATATGAGGCGCGCTTTTGCCATTTCATTCCCCTTCACTTTTCATACAGTAACCGCTCGCAGGTACCCGGATAACGTATAGCGTTTTATCCCTCAAAGCTTGGAAGCAATCAAGTCACAAAATAATCTGGGTCGGTTCAACAGAGGGATAAAACGTGTTGGACTAAACCGCGAAGCAGCACGGACGTTGCGGCTGGATACGTGGATACGGGACGTTGTTGACTAGCTGGACAAAGTCTAGGCCCTCGGATGTTAAAGCCGCGAACCTGACTTTCCTGAATAAACCTAGTCCACTTAGTCAACAACGTCCCCTAGGACTGTCATTTGATTTTCTCTCCGCGTACTCAGTGCCTCCGCGGTTATCCACGCGGAAGCCTGAAGGCGCAAGTTTCAATGGCTTCAGCGCAGCCATACCGTAAAACCTGGCGATAGGCCAGCGTCGTGGCTCATTCTGGACAATTGAGATTCGCTCATGTACCAAAGGCTCAGAGTGTGTGAAAAAATAGCCGTCCGCCCTTCGAGAGCCTCAGGACGAACGGCTAAGCACTTGAGTTTCTATCCATACGATCCCGTTCGTGGTGAGCGTGTCGAACCATGAACGGATTTTTTCACACACTCTCAGCGGACTCGGTCTCAAGTCCGCTGGCGCTGGGGTTTGCGCGGCGCGGAGCGAGGAGGAAACATGGGCGAGATACTCGGACTGGGCATCACTCATTATCCCGGCCTTACGGTTCAGGGCAACCTCTGTGTCCGCATCAAGGTATGCTTGGCGGACCCGGCGCTGCCGGAGCGGTTGCGTTCGCTCGAAAATTGGCCGGAGCCGATGCGCCGGCAATGGAGCACGGACGAAGGCCAGGCCCATTCCGACGCCCATCGCCGGGAAATGGTCGAGGGCTTTCGCATGGCGCGGCGCGCCCTCGATGAATTCCAGCCCGATTTCTGCGTCATCTGGGGCGACGATCAATTCGAGAATTATCGCGAAGACTGCGTGCCGCCGTTCTCCGTGCTCGCCTACGACCAAGTCGATTTCCAGCCCTGGCTGCATAGCCAGCGCGGCGTGAATTCCTGGAACGAGCCGAAGGACAAAAGCTTCTCGGTCCGCGGCCATCGGACCGCCGGCAAGCATCTCGCGTCATTTCTTCTGAACGAGGGCTTCGACATCGCCTACTCCTATAAGCCGCTGCATATGGGGTTAGGTCATGCGTTCGCCAATTCAGTTTTGTTTCTCGACTGGGACCGCAAAGGTTTTCCGTATCCGCTGGTACCTTTCACGACCAACGCCTACGGGCGCTACTTGATGGCGAGCCAGGGCGTGCCCCCGACGCCCTCGAAGGCGAGAAGCTTCGAAGGCAGCGAAGATCCGCCGGGGCCGCAACCCTGGCGTTGTTTTCAAATCGGCGCGGCGACGGCGCGGGCATTTGTTGACAGCCCTTGGAGAGTCGCGCTGATCGCATCTTCGAGCTGGTCGCACTCCTTTTTGACCGCTAAGCATGGCCGCATGTACCCGGACGTCGAGTCGGACCGACGCTACTTTGAAGCGCTGCGTGCGGGCGATTGGGAGACCTGGCGCAACACAACATTGGAACAGGCGGAGGACCGCGGCCACCACGAGTTGCTCAATTGGTTCTGCCTGGCGGGGGCGATGGCCGAGCTCAAACGGAAACCCGATGAAGCGGTGTTCCTGGAATCGTGGATTTCGAACTCCGATAAAGTCTTTACCGTGTTCCGCCCGCCGCTGGGTTAGAGGCAGTGTCGCAACGTAACGAACGCCGAGGCGTCATCCCGAACGGAGTGAGGGATCTGAGAAGGATTTCTCCCTCCGGTCGAAACAAGGATTTCTCGCGGAGCCCGAAATGACATGAGCGCGATACACCCGCCATCTCCGCGATTGCGACACCGTCTCAATAGGAGGAAGGGAGGATGAGCCTCAAATGCCGCGCCGCGATCCTCGTCGAGCCGAACCAGCCTCTGGTCGTCGATGAAGTCGAGCTACCCGATCCGGCGCCGGACCAGGTTTTGGTGAAGCTTTTCGCCAGCGGCGTGTGCCACTCGCAGCTTCACACCATGAGCCGGCCGCCGCGGCCGGGCCGCCGTCTGCCGGCATTGCTGGGGCATGAATCCACCGGCGTCGTGGCCGCGAAGGGGCGCAACGTACGCCACGTGAAGGAAGGGGACCATGTGATGACGACATGGGTCGACCGGGACAACTCCAGCACGCCGCTGCCGCTCGTCGATCACACGCTCAACGACCGCGTGCAATATGTGGCGACCTGGAAAGGGCGGGAAGTATCGCATTCCGCCGCCACCTGGGCGGAGTACGTGCTCGCCTCCGAGCGCGTCGTGTTGCCGATGCCCAAGGACATTGCCACGGACGTGACGGCCATCATCGGCTGCGCAGTCATGACCGGCGCCGGCGCGATCATCAACACGCTGCAAGTGCGGCCGGGGCAATCGGTGGCGGTGTTCGGCGCCGGCGGCATAGGGCTTTGCGCCGTCAGCGCGGCTGCGGTCGTGGACGCATACCCAATCGTGGTTGTCGACGTGCTCGACGAAAAGCTCGCCTTCGCCCGGCGCTTCGGCGCCACCCATGGGGTGAACGCGCGCGGGACCGACGCCGTGCAAGCGATTCGAGAATTGACTCAAGGCGGCGTCGACTACGCCATCGACGCCATCGGCTTGGCGCAAACCCAGGAGCAAATTCTCCGCGCCGTGCGGGCGGGTTATTCCGGACTGAATCGGGGCGGCACCGCGCTGCTCGTCGGCATCACGCCGCCGGGAGTCAAAGCGGTTTTGGATACGGCCTTGTTCGTCGGCAATCGGACATTTACGCGCACCAGCGGCGGCGACTGCCGTCCCGACCGCGACTTCCCGATCTTCGTTCGCTGGTATCGCGAGGGAAAACTCAAACTGGACGAGCTGGTGACGCAGCGCTACAGATTGGATCAGATCAATACTGCGGTCGATGACCTGGAGCATGGGCGAATACTGGGCCGGGGAATATTGACCTTTGCTTAGTCGTTTCGGCGCGGCAGCGCCGCACCCAAAGTAGAAAAAATCATTTCACCACAGAGGCGCAGAGGTCCCAGAGGTCGGAGTATTTTTTAATCAAAAACTCTTTACTCCGCGCCCTCCGCGCCTCCGCGGTGAGATCTCTTTTGGTTCGATTCAATCAGCATAGCCACTGGATCATTTGCGTAAGCTGCGCAGACTTTCAACTATAGTAGCGTAGAGTGTTTGTTCACGATGATATCGTCGGTGGATTGTCTCCGCTAATTTTGCATCACTCGGACGATTGCCGCCGTTGATTGACGCTGGTCCGTGCGTCTGCCATAACCATGCCATCGCGATGAGACTTTCACGAACTTCGATTCTGCTTCTCTGCGCCCTTGTCGTCACCATGACGTCGATCGGCATGAGCACGTTCAGCCTGTTTCTGCCGCCGATGGAAAAAGAATTCGGTTGGTCGCGCGCGCTGGTGACCTTGCCTTATATGGTCGCGATGATGGGGTGGGCTGCCGGCGCCGTTTTGTTCGGCAAGCTCGCCGACGATTACGGCGCGCGCCCGGTGGTCTTGGGCGGTATCATGCTCATGGCCGCGGGGTTTCTCGGCATGGGCCTGTCGCAAAACCTCTGGCAGTTGTCGTTGTCCTACGGTGTGTGCGTTGGCATGGCGATGGGCGCGTCTGGCTTGGTGATCGTATCTTTGTTGGTGTCGAAGCATTACCAAGCACGCCACCGCGGTTTGGCCGTGAGCGTGATCCAGACCGCGCCGCCGCTTAGCCCGTTGCTGTTCGCGCCGATGATTTACTTTTTGATCCGCTCCTACGACTGGCGCACGGCGGCTTTAGCGGCGAGCGCAATCTTGTTGGGTGTAGCTTTACCGCTCGCTTGGATCGGCGCGCGCGATCCGCAAACGGCTCAAGCTGGCCTGCAGACCCGCATCGGTTGGGCGGCCTGTCTGCCTCATCTCCGCAACCGCTCTATGCTCTTACTCTTCGCGGTGCGTTTCTCCTGCGGCGTGGCGTTTTTTCAGATCGCCCATCTGGTTGCTTTGACGATGAGCAAGGGGTTCGATGCCGCTACCGGCGCCCGGGCGGTGAGCGTGTTTGGCGGCGCCGCGGTTGTTTCGGCGCTGCTCTTTGGCTGGCTTTCCGACCGTTACGGGCGAGCGAAGATGCTCGGTCTCAGCTATCTGGTGCGCGGCGTCGGCACGCTGCTCTTGTCCTTCGATATGCCGAATGCTCTTTGTTTCTATGCGGTCGTCGGGCTCGCCATCGGCCCGACTTTCGGCACCGTGGCGATTCAAAATGTCATGTTCTACGAACTCGTCGGGCCGAGGATGGCGGGAGTCATCCTCGGTCTCAGTTTCATCGTTCATCAGATCGGCTCCGCCGGCGGACCGATGGTCGCGAGCATTGTTTACGACCAGACCGGCAGCTATGACGGTTTCATGGTGGTGATGGGCTTGATCTTGCTGGCTTCGGGCTTGGCTCTCTTCGGCCGAATCAAGACGGACGAGAAATTGCCGGACGCAGTGGCGGTAGCGAATCCTTCGATGTCGTGAGCCGTCGGCCGCGCCTGCTCAAAGGCTAGCTCGAATTATTCACCGGTGACCGCGATCGAGGCGCGAGCCCTCCGCCCTGCGGCCCAAAGCCTTCGGGCGACGGGCCGGAGCGAGCACGGAGATCCAGAGTTCAATGTTCAAAGTTCAAGGCTCAAAGTCGGAAACGAATTAAAACGTTGAACCTGGAACATTGAACCTTGAACATCCTTTTTGCCTTCGCTCCTCCAGGCTCACCCCTCAATCAACACCATGTAATGATCTTGCTTCGAAACATGTATAATCCAGACTAACTCATCAACCGCCCACCGGAGACATTCAACGACTCGCCGGTCGTATGCGAGGAGTCGCTGGAGGCAAGAAACAGCGCGGCGTTGGCGACCTCTTCGTGCTTGGCGTATTTGCGCAGAGGCGTAAGCTCCATGATTTGCTTTTCCAGTTGGGAGAATTCCATCCCCAGCCCCTTGGCTCTTTCCGCGTACATCTCCCGGAGATCCGGCTCGTCCATGCCACCGGGGCAGATTACGTTGGCTCTGATCCCGTAGAGACCCGCTTCCTTCGCGATCGTTTGGGTCAGGCCGACAAGGCCCCACTTGGCCGCGCAGAGCGAACCGCGCAGCGCCATGCCTTCTCTGCCGGCGGTGCCACAGATGGTGACGATGCTGCCGCTTTTCTGTTGCATCATCACTTTGAGCACGGCCCGGCAACAGAGGAACACCAATTTGAGGTTAATGGTAAGGACGTCGTCCCATTCTTTCTCCGTGATCTCGTGCACGGGCACGAGCGGGCCGCGAAAGCCAGCGCTGTTGACCAGGATATCGATCTTTCCCCAGCACCGCACGGTCTCATTGACCATCGCGTTCACTTGACGATCATCGGTGCAATCGGCGGCGATGGCGATGGCTTTGCCGCTGTTCCGAGTGATCGCTTGCGCGACGCCATCGAGCTGCGGTTTCATCTTCTCCAAATCTACCAAAGCAATAGTTGCGCCTTCGGCGGAGAACTTGTGCGCGATCGCTGCGCCGATTCCGCGCGCGCCGCCGACGATAATCGCTACCTGACCGTCCAATTTCATGGTAATCCCTCCGATGTTTGGTGCGATGCCAAGTGATTCCAGCCATCTCTCTAACATTTCCCGACGCTTGTGGACAATGAGTGATGCGGCTCATAGCTTTGTTTGTAAGCGCTCCGTCAATACGATTTCCCTTGGCGTAACCGTCGCTCGATAAGGCAACGCCTCGACGCCGGCCTTGATCGCTCGGCGCAGCCAGCGGCCATATTCCGGATCGATTTCATCGGCGCTCCTGAAGGTGTCGCAGTCTTCCCGCTGAACGACAAATAGCACGGCTGCGCGGTGGCCCTTGCGCCTGAGGCGAATGAGTTCCTTCAAATGTTTGGTGCCGCGCTCCGTCACCGCGTCGGGAAACGCGGCGGCGCCGTCGATGGCAAGCGTGACGTTCTTGACTTCGACGAAGCAGATGCCGTTGCTGCCTTCTAAACAGAGATCGAGCCGTGTTCCCGGGCGCGTGACGACCTCGCGTCGAATCGTCTGATAGCCTTCGAGCTCGCGAATTGCGCCGCTTTTTACTCCCTCCGCCACCAGACGATTGGGATGTAAGGTGTTGATGCCGACCCAATGGCGATCGACCCGGATCATCTCCCATGTGTAGGCGAGCTTTCGCTCCTTATTGTCACTGCGCGAGAGATAAACCGCGCTGCCAGGTTCCTTGCAGCCGAGCATGCTGCCGGTATTCGTGCAGTGCGCCGTGACGACGTGGCCGCTGTTGAGACGGACATCGGCGAGAAAGCGTTTGTAGCGTTGGATAAGCGTGCCGCGGATTAGGCGCGAGCGAAAGCGCATAGGGATCTTTTATAGCCGAAGGGATGCGGAAATCCCAACTCCGCCCGGTGGTGACTCATTCTGGATGTCGAGAATGATTCGCTAACAGGAAGAGAGATTCTTCGCTAACGCTCAGAATGACATAGGGAGCGGTTGTCATCCTGAACGAAGTGAAGGATCTCAGGGGAAGTTGGGTGACTACCACCTGCCCGCCTTTCTTGAACTGGTGATAGGGCTTTGCTAGGTTCGAAGTGCGATTTTTCGAGGTCAGGAAATCCATGGCGAAGCGACAGCTAAAATATGTCGGGCACAGCGTTCCGCGAGTCGACGGCGTCGAAAAAGTCACCGGCAAGGCCAAGTTCGTCGGCGATCTCGTCATTCCGGGGATGCTTTACGGCAAGATTCTCCGCAGCGCCTACCCTCACGCGCGGATTCACTCCATCGATGCTTCCCAGGCCGAAGCGCTGCCCGGCGTCGTCGCGGTGCTGACCGCCGCGGACATCGCCGATTTGAATCCGCTCTACAACGGCCGGCCGGTGATCGCGATGGACAAAGTCCGCTACGTTGGCGAGCCGGTGGCGGCGGTGGCGGCGATGGATCCGGCGACGGCGGAAGAGGCGCTCTCGCTCGTTGAGGTCGACTACCAAGAGCTGCCGGCGGCCATCGGCATCGAGGCGGCGCTCCACAAAGACGCCCCGCTCATCCACGAAGAAAAGGGCGGCAATATCTGCGCCCATGAAAAGGTTAATCGCGGCGATGTCGACGAAGGCTTCGCTCAATCGGATGTCATCGTCGAAGACAGGTTCACCTTTCCGATGGTCTATCACTACGCGATGGAGCCTCACTCGGTCATCGCGCAATACGACGACAACGATGAAGTTACCGTCTGGTCTTCGGCGCAGCATCCGTTCCAGGTGCGCGGCGACATCGCGAAAATCTTTCGCCTGCCCACGGCCAAGGTGCGGATCATCATCAATTACCTTGGCGGCGGCTACGGCAGCAAGTCGTACACCAAGTTCGAGCCGCTGGTGGTTGCCTTGGCGCGCAAGGCGAAAAGGCCGGTGCGCGTGTGCAATTCGGTCGGCGAGTCGATGGTGACCGTGCGCCGCCACGGCGCGCAGGTGTGGATCAAGACCGGCGTCAAGAACGATGGCACGATCATGGCGCGCGAGGCGGAGATTCATCTCGACACCGGCGGCTACGACGACAACGGTCCCCAGGTCACGGCGCGCTCGGCGACGCGCGTGCTCGGCCCTTATTGGATTCCCAACATCCGCACCAACGCCTACGCGGTTTACACCAACACCGGCTCCGCCGGTTCGTACCGCGCCATCGGCGCGCCGCAGGTGATCTACGCCGGGGAGTCGCAGATCGAGATCGCCGCCGCCAAGATCGGCATGGACCCGGCGGAATTGCGCATGATAAATCTGCTTAAGCCCGGACAAGAATTGCGCCCGGGGTTGAAGGGCATCGATGCCGACCTTGCTTCGAGTTTAAAGAGTTTGATGCGCGCCAGCGGGTGGAGAAAATCGCTGCGAAAAAAGCACGCGGCTATCGGCATGGGCTGCGCCATCACCAACGCCGGCGCCACGCCCGTGTCGGTGGCGCTGGTGCGCATGCAGTCCGACGGCCTCGTTAACATCGCCGCCGGCAGCACCGAGATGGGGCAAGGCGTGAGAACAACGTTGACGCAGATCGCCGCCGAGGAATTGACCTTGCCGATGGAACAGTTTCGCGTCGCCGGCGCCGATACCAAGGTCACGCCCTACGACAGTTCCACCGGCTCGAGCCGCTCCACGACGCTCATGGGCACGGCGGTACAGAAGGCGGCGCGGGATTTAAAGCAGCAGTTCGTTAAAATCGCCGCGCAGGTCATGGCCGTGAAGCCGAATCAAATCGAGGTGGCTGACGGCGCCTTGATCTGCGGCGAAGCGCGCCTGACGTTTAAAGAAGCGTTCGAGCGGCGCTTCGGCAAGGGTTCGGGCGGCGAGATGATCGGCCGGGGGGAGGCGGGCCCGGAAATTACCGACCACCAACTGCCGGTTTTCTGGGAAGTCGGCATGGGCGCCGCTGAGGTCGAGGTCGACCATGAGACCGGCGCGGTGACGCTCAAGAAATTTATCTCCGTTGCCGACGTCGGCAAAGCGATCCATCCGGAGCACTGCGTGGCGCAGGAGGAAGGCGCGGCGATGCAGGGCATCGGCCACACGTTCTTTGAGCAGCTCGTCTATGAAAACGGGCAGCTCATCAACCCTAACCTCGTCGATTACCGCATCCCGGCTTTCGCCGATGTGCCGGAAGAATTTCACACCGTCCTGGTCGAGAACGAAGACGGCCCCGGGCCCTTCGGCGTGCGCGGCATGGGCGAGGGCGGCATTCTTTCGGTGGCGCCGGCGGTGTGCAACGCCATTGACCGCGCTACCGGCGTGCGCATCAGGGACTTGCCGCTCACGTCGGAGCGCATGTGGCGCGCGCTGAAGGCGCAGGCGAAGTAATTTCGTCGTCGCACTTCATTCGACCAGACTCACAGGCTTGATTGCGATTTGTCGACTCGCTCTTACGGTTCGACGTCGTTCAATTCGTTCAAGACGTTTAAGCCGTTCAAGTCGTTAAAGAACTGCCGGAGGAGTCATGGCGATTTCCACCACAATTCCCGGATTCGTGATTCGCGCGGCGAGTGAAACCGACGTGCCGGTCATTCTCTCGTTCATCAAGAAGCTCGCGGCCTACGAACGGCTCGGCCACGAGGTGGTCGCCACCGAGGAGCGGCTGCGCGAGAGTTTGTTCGGCGCGCGGACGACTGCCGAAGTCGCCATTGGTTATTTTGAGGGGAAGCCCGTCGGCTTCGTTTTGTTCTTTCACAACTACTCGACGTTCTTAGCGAAGCCGGGGCTTTACATCGAGGATCTTTTCGTCGACGAAGCGCATCGGCGCAGAGGGTTTGGCCGCGCGTTGTTGCTCCACGTGGCGCGGCTTGCCGGTGAGCGGCAGTGTGGGCGGCTGGAGTGGGCGGTGCTCGATTGGAACGAGCCCGCCATCAACTTTTACAAAAAAGTGGGCGCGGTGGCGATGGACGAATGGACGGTGTTCCGCGTGACCGGCACGGCCCTGGAAAAATTGGCCGCGGCATAAATGACTCGCCTGAAGCGCATGCCGGGGAGCGCACGGGCGGGATTTGCCACTGACCAAGCGCCAGCCGCGCTCTGATCACTCGGTCGGTATGCACATGGAGATCCGGGTGCCCTTGCCGGGCGCGGTGTCGATCGCGAATTGGCCGCCGAGCTTTTCGATTCTTTCCCTCATGATCCGCAGTCCGTAGTGACTGCCGCCTTCCGTCGACGCCAAATCGAATCCCGTTCCATTGTCCTCCAGGGATGCCTTGCAAGTCCCGTTCTCATGAGAAAGAGCTAACCTCAGCTCTGAAGCGCGCGAGTGCCGGACGGCGTTGATGACCCCTTCCCTCAAAGTGAAATAAAGTTCGCGCTCCACCGAATACGGCAGGCTGTGGCTGTCGATGGCGCAGTGAAAAGTCAATTGCAGCCCGGACCGGGAGCGAAAAATTTCCATCTCCTCGCGGAGCCGCCGCTCCAAAGTTCCCGCGACGAGGTCCGTCTCGGCCTGGCTCTCGGACAGTAAGCGGCGAATTTCCGCGACCGCGAGTTCCGTGTTTTCCTCGATGATCAGGAGTTCTTTTTCGAGCGCCGTGGGATCGCGGATGAATTCGCGGCGGCAAACCTCGGCTCTGAGCCGCACGCTCGACAACAGCTGGAGCGCTCGATCATGGAGCTCGCGAAAGATGCGCCGGCGCTCTTCCCGCGCCGCCGCAACGGCCTCGTTTTGCACCCGGCCGTTCTTAGATGATTCCTTCTTCAAAGCTTCGCTATGAGCTTTGCCGTTAACTGACCGAGTATAGCACGAATTTTGGGCGGTGGTAGGGAATAATCGGGTAGCGGCGGTTTTTTTTCGCCATTCCGACGTCCTGCGAAGCGGGCTAGGAGCTGTCTCAAGCCCCGGGCTAGTTGTACGCTTCGCGGACGAAGAGACTCTCGATCGGCGGCATCTTCTCCCAGGACGGCTTGCTCCCGTTCATGCCCGGCGATCTGTTCCGGCGTCAAATGCTTGGTCGCCAGTTTCTTCGCCTCGCGAAAAGCCTCGATCACCTTGGCCGGCAGATCGGGGTGGCGCCCGACGGTTTCTTCCTTCATCGCGACCAAATGGATGATCGGATAGATGCGCTTCTCCCGGACCCACCGGACGATGGCATCGGTGTCGTCGAAGAGGGGCTTGACGCCGGGGAACTCACTCATCGCTTTGGGCAGCGTGCCGCCGCCGAACAGTCCCAGATAGCCCGAGTCGCCGGCAACCAGCGCGGCGTGCAATTCGCCCTGACTGAGCAGCTTCGACAGGTGGAGCTTTTCTTGACCGAAGGGCGGCGGCGGATCGAGCCGCTCCACTTTCACCGGCAGATCGCGCCCGATGAAAACCTCTTTGCCGGAAACGTACCACTGCATGTCAGTGGTCTTGAGGCCGAATTCGTCGAGCAGAAAACCGCGGGCCCAGACGACAGCGGTGGCGCCATAGCGAAAGCAGCCGATCTTTTTGCCCTTAAGCTCGTCCGGACACCTCAGTTTCCCTTCGCAATAATAGATATTGCGCTGGCGCGGGCCGCGCTCAAAGAAGATCGGCAGCGCGATATAGCGGAAGCCTTTCTCCCTGGTTCGCAAATAGGTGGCCGCGGAATATTCACCGATGTCCCACTCGCCCTGGGCGAAGCGGTAGTGGCGCTCGCCCGGACTTGGGTCATGGGTGATCTCCAGCTCGTAGCCGTCGATGCCGATTTCCGCGTCGATCAGCGCGCGCGTACGCGGATGGTAGGGTAGCCCCAGGGTGATGCGATGTTTTGCCATGATTCAAACTCCATCAGATTTTTTCCGACTCGGCTGCCCTGTACCGTAGCCGCTCAGAGCTGTCAAGCTGACTTTCCCTCCGGTGGTGGGTCAGTTTCGCCAAAATTTGTAGGGGCAACCCTATGTGGTTGCCCGTTCGGAGGGCAGGCACGTAGGCCTGCCCCTACATTGACAGGTTGTTGAAATCAGATCGAACCACTGCTTTCGGTCCATCAGTCGTCTAGTAAAGGGAGAATTTCTCTTAGATCGGCCACCCGCGGACCCGCGCCGGATGGGTTTTCGCCGTCGCGGTCGACCAGGATCCCCTTCAGCCCCGCGTCGTTCGCACCGCGCAGATCCTTTTCCTCACTATCACCTATATGGGCGGCGCTGTTCGGCTCCAATCCATGTTTCGCCAAGGCGGCCGCGAATATGCGCCGGTCCGGCTTGGCGTGCCCGGCACGGCTGGAGATGACGATCTCATCGAACCATTGACCGGCGCCGAGGCCGTGGAGAATTCCGATCAAGCGCGAGTCGAAATTCGATATGACGCCGAGGATCAAGCCACGGCCTCGTAGCGCCGAGAGCGTTTCCAAGACTTCCGGAAAAAGCGCCCAGGCATCCGGCCTGGCAAAATAGTCGAACAGCTCGGTGAAATAATCGTCGAACCGTTCAAAGGGTTCCCAGGGCTCGAAAATCTGTCGCACCAGGCGCTTCCACCAATCTTGCTCCAGCCCGTCGATTGCCGCGGCCGGCGCGCCGGGAAAGGCGAGTGGAGAGGACGCGTCGAAGCAAACACGAAATCGTTCCGACAACTGTGGCGGCGAAACCTCCACGCCGAATTTTTTGGCGACGTGGGCGTAACTTTCGCCGACCCGCCGCGCGGGCTTGATTAGCGTTCCAGCGGCGTCGAAAAAGACGGCTCTAATGGCCATGATAAGAAGGCGGCTTGCGAATCATTTCAGATTGCAATGAAGTTACCATTCTTTATAATGGAAATCGATGCAGGGTAGAGACGCTCTTATCATCATTGATGTTCAGAATGATTTTTGCCCGGGCGGTGCACTGGCGGTCGCGGACGGCGATCAAGTCGTTCCGGCGCTCAACCGTTATATTGCACAATTCTCCGCTGCTGGATTGCTCATCGTTGCCACGCGGGATTGGCATCCTGAGAAGACGAGACACTTCAAAGCGTACGGTGGGCTTTGGCCGCCCCATTGTATTCAGGGTTCCAAGGGTGCGGAGTTTCGCGCCGATCTTGCCTTACCGAAGGATGCTGTGATTGTCTCAGCCGGCATGGCTCCTGATGAGGAGGGCTATTCAGGTTTTGACGGTAGAGATGATAAGGGAGCAGGATTAGCCGATCTTTTGCGGGCATACGGCGTCGAGAAAATCTTCGTGGGCGGCCTGGCTACAGATTATTGCGTCAAGCATACGGTCCTGGATGGTCTCAAACGGGGCTTTAAGGTTGTATTGCTCGAAGACGCGGTGCGCGGCGTAAATCTCAAACCGGACGATTCGGAGCAAGCGATCGAGGAAATGGTGCGCGCGGGGGCTGAGAAGGTCTAACGGTTTTGACTCGCCGATTCCACCGATAGAGTGCTAACCCCAGGGTTCGGTCTCTTTTACCCTCCTTCGCAGAAAGCCACGGGTGTAAACCCGTGGATGAATGCGAGGTGGGTACCCTCCGTAGCCTTGGCGCCCGGCCTTCGCAGCCGAAGCGGCTGCTTCGGCGGAGTAGGCAAGGAGGGTACGCTTCGGAGGGTTCCGCCCGACGAAGGATGTGGAGAGGTGCCACGGCCGTAAGGCCGTGGGGCTCCACATTCGTTCTGCGCTTCAACCTTCATAGGTTGTCTGTTGTCGAAGCCGGAGATCTGTTGTTTAATAACCAGAGCGCGTGTGCGGAGCTGAGGTAATGCATGACTGTGATTGCTAAATATCTGTACAAGGAAGAAATGGCGGTCGCCGAACACGCCGCCAGAGAAGCGGGGTCCATTATAATGGGCCTGTTCAAGGGCAAATACGACGTCCAGGAGAAAAGCAAGAACAACCCGGTCACGAGCGCCGACCTGGCGGCAAATCGAAGGATTCGTGAAATTATTCATGGCCAGTTTCCACAGGACGGTTGGCTTTCGGAAGAAGACAAGGACACCTCCCACCGTTTGCGCTTGTCGCGCGTATGGGTGGTCGATCCCATCGACGGCACCAAGGAATTCATCGAGGGCGTGCCGCAATTCGCGGTCTCCATCGGTTTTGTTGTCGATGGCCGGCCGCAGGCAGCCGTAGTTTTTAACCCGGCCCAAGACCATTTTTATCAAGCCGCCGCCGGGCAGGGCGCCACTTTAAACGGCCGGCCGATTCACGTGACCCGGCGGGACCAAATTGACGGCGCGCTGCTGCTCGTCAGCCGTTCGGAGCCGCGCAAGAAGTTCCAGGTCTTCGTTGATCGTTGCGCCATCGAGCCGGTCGGGAGCATCGCCTACCGGCTGGCGCAGGTCGCCGGCGGAAAGGGTGACGGCACGCTCACTTTCCGCTCGATTCGCGAGTGGGACATCTGCGCCGGCGTGTTGATGGTGGAAGAAGCGGGCGGCAGCGCCGTCGACGGCACCGGCAAGCTTTTAATGTTCAATCAGCCGGAGGCGAGGCACAGAGGAGTCGTGGCGGGCAATCCGATCTTGGCCCAAGGCTTACAGACGCTTTGGGCGAAGGCCATGGCCGAGCAACCATGACTCGTAGCGGCGGACGATAATGCGGCGATGTGTTTACTGCGGTGAGCGCTCGGGGCTCTGGGCGCGCGCTTGCGCGGACTGCAAGAAGCTTTTGGCGCGCGTAGAAGAGCTGCGCGGGCGGGTCGGCTACGGTGAGTTTCTCGACGGCTTGGAGCGCACCGGCGTCGCCAAGGAAAAAATTCTGGTGTTTCTCAAGGCCGACCCGCATGGCACCGGGAGCGTGCAGGACCAGGTGACCGCGGAGATGACCAGCGAGCTTATGAAGGTCATGGGGATCCCGGGGCGTCAAACCGCCCAGGAAGTTAAACACATTCGCAGTAAAATCGACGAGGAGCCCGAATAGCGGGCCGCCGCGTTCCTCATGGAATTTACCATCTACCTCTCGCTCGTCTTTCTTGCGCTATATCTAATTGGTTTGGCGCTTCGCCGGTTCTTTTTTCTCCGGGATAAGAGGCGCATGCAGGCGCAAAGTCGGCTGGGGGGAAGAACCATCGCCAGAGTCGACGAACTCCAAGCCGGTTCGGTAAAAAAATTCCGGATCATTTGCCGCCAATACCGCGTTGATGGGTTCTTAGTCAACGATCATGGGAGCTTTCACGCCTATGTGAACCGCTGCCGGCATATGACGACGCCTTTGGATTTCATTCGCGACCAGTTCTTGAGCGAGGATCGGCGCCATTTGATGTGCTACACCCACGGCGCCCTCTATGAATTCGCCACGGGGCTCTGCATCGCCGGACCTTGCAAGGGCGAATCGCTTTACCGTTTGCCGGTGCGAGTCGACCGCGGCGAAGTCCTGGTCGGTTGCCCCGAAGGGGACTTGTCTTACTTGAAAGATTGAAGTCGAGCCATGCGCAAAGTCCGAAAAACGTCCAAGAGTAAAGTGATCGGCCGGGCAGACGAGTTGGCTCACGGGCAGACAAAGAAGTTCAAGCTGCGACGCGGCAAACGCGACTTCGAGGCGATGCTGGTCAATTACCAGGGGCGCCATTTCGCCTACGTCAACCGTTGTCCCCATGTCGGCATCAACCTGGATTGGGTTGACAACCAGTTTTTCACCGTTGATGGCCGCTATCTCATGTGCGCCAATCACGGTGCCGTCTTCGAGCCGCCCACCGGCGAATGCGTCTGGGGGCCCTGCCTCGGCGCGTCACTGCAGAGCCTGCCGCTTGAAATCGTCGACCAAAGCATCATTGTCCGATTCGCCGGAGCCGGAGAGGAGTAAGGAGGGGAGCCGATGAGCGATTGTCTTTTTTGCGGCGTTGTCGAGGGCAAGATCAAAGGAAATATCGTTTACCAGGATGACTCGGTGGTTGCCTTTAAGGACATCAATCCTAAGGCGCCCGTCCATGTTCTGATCATCCCGCGCCGGCATGTCGCCGGGGTTCTGGACCTGAAAGCGGATGACGGGGCCGTGATCGGTCATATCTTCGAAGTCGCCGCGCGCCTGGCGCGGGAGCAGGGAATCGCCGGCAGCGGCTTTCGCGTGGTCGTCAACTCTGGCGCCGACGCCGGCCAGAGTGTCTTTCATCTGCATTATCATTTGCTCGGCGGACGCCGCATGACTTGGCCGCCGGGGTAGAAAACTATGCGCGAGTTACTTTTCAAATTTAACGGAGGAGTCCATGGCGACCATTGAGTGGCGCAGTCCCGCAAGTGAAATGGCCGTGCAGCAGTTCGATATGGCCGCGGCAAAACTCGGTCTCGATGCCAATGTAGCGGCCCGGTTGCGACGGCCCGACCGCGCCATGATCGTCAGCATTCCCACCCGAATGGACGACGGCAAAGTTCACGTGTTCACCGGATATCGCGTGCAGCACAACGATGTGTTAGGGCCGTTTAAAGGCGGTATCCGCTACCATCCCGAGGTCAATCTCGGCGAGGTCTCCGCGTTGGCGATGTGGATGACGTGGAAATGCTCGTTGGTCGGTTTGCCTCTGGGCGGCGCGAAGGGCGGTGTCGCCTGCGATCCGGCGGAACTTTCGCGCCAAGAGCTTCAGTCGATGACCCGCCGCTATACGGCTGAAATTCTCAATTTTATCGGACCCGAGGTGGACGTTCCCGCGCCCGATATGGGCACCAATGAACAGGTCATGGCCTGGATCATGGATACCTATTCCCAGCATAAGGGCCATGCGGTGCCTGAAATCGTCACGGGAAAACCCGTAGCCATCGGCGGCACTCTGGGCCGGCGCGAAGCGACCGGACGAGGCGTCGTTTATATGATTATCGAAGCGGCAAAGCACTTGGGCATTGATCTCAGCTCGTGCACCACGGCGGTGCAAGGGTTCGGTAATGTCGGCTCGGTGGTGGCGAAAGAGCTTGCCGCTATCGGCGTCAAGGTCATCGCGGTGTCGGATCGGTCCGGGGGATTTTACGACGCGCAGGGCCTGCCGGTTGAACGCCTGCTCGAGGAGGCCGCCGACAACAATCATAGCTTGGAAGGCTGCTCTTACGGCGAGAAAATTACCAACCAGGAACTCTTGGAACTTAACTGCGATATCCTCGTGCCGGCCGCGTTAGAGATGCAGATCACCAAGGACAACGCCGCGCGTTTGCAGTGCCGGATTTTAGCGGAAGGGGCGAACGGCCCGACAACGCTGGACGCCGATGCGGTGCTCAAAGAAAAAAACGTCTTTCTGATTCCCGATGTCTTGGCCAACGCGGGAGGCGTCGTGGTGTCCTATTTCGAATGGGTGCAGGACTTGCAGAATTTTTTTTGGACCGAGGAAGAGGTCAATAAAAAATTGCGGGATATCCTGGTCAAAGCGTTCCACGAGGTGCTCAACATGAGTCAGAAGCAAAAGGTGGACATGCGGCTGGCGGCGTTGATGATCGGCATCGACCGCGTCGCCCGGGCCATGCTGTGGCGCGGGCTCTACGCGTAGCAGGCTCTGTCGAAATGGTAAACTGCCGTGCCGTTACCCCTTGTGTCATTTCGACCGAAGGGAGAAATCTTTCTTAGATCCCTCGCGTTCGCTCGGGATGACAATTCGACGGACTGTTGATCTCTGCACGATGGAAAACTTTCGATCCGCCGCGCCCTGAGAGTCGCGTTGAAGCGGCTTCGATAAACTGATAACAAACTAGTGCGCCGTACGGCGCTAGAAGGATATTAGAAGATGATCCAATCAACTCAGCTC
>JACPFE010000191.1 GCA_016183145.1 Deltaproteobacteria bacterium
ACACTCCCTGGACCTCTCCGCCTGATGGTGTAACCACCTGGACCGAACTGACTGGCTGAAGTCCCAATGCCTGGAGCACGCCCAAATCAACTGCTGTGAACCTGGCGCCAGTGTCGATCAAGGCAGTACCAATCTGTGGCTGTGGAATAGGGAGGGATGTTTGGGTCAGTACAGCCGCGTAGTCGTCGGGAACGGAAATCTCAACTTGAAAGGCTGGCCCAAGAGTAGTAAGCCGAGCGGGATCGTGTTGTTTGGTCTGCGGGTCGGTCCAAAACCGGTTATAAATTGGCATGAAGCAAGTTAACCGCCAGAGCAGGAATCCTTTGTTGCTCCTCGATTTCATGAACAGGCTTGATCAAGAAGGGTTCCTTTCCGAAACGCGTAATGCCTTCCTTGTACGCCTCCTCAAGCGTTGTAAAAGTGTCCACTAGGTGCTCATCTTTAATCAGAGCGATCTTCCCCTTGTGGGCTTTCATGAGATCGGGCTTTATTTGATCGAAAAAGCGAAGTTCTTTTTCCAAAACTTCCAGTCCCACGGTACCTTTCTCCTCCCTTTTCTAACAGCTCGGCTATGGCTCTATGCTGTAAAGAATTTCATCACGTCTGGGGGCCGGCGTCAAGGCTGCGTGTCGCTGCGGGCGGGCCAGTATCCAGGGGGGGTATAGTCGGAAATCCGCTGTGCTACAATCGCGCGCCATGATCGACGAGCGGGGCCTTTGGGCGCCGGTCTTGACGCAGGCCGTTAACGATAAGGGAAAACTATGCTCAGCGCAGCGACGCTGTCAGGTTGCCGCAACACCACACCCAAACGCAACGCACCCGCCCCGCCGTTGAGCCCGTCACGACGACGCCCCCTTTTCTTCCGGCCAAGTCCCGCACCCTTCGGCCTCCCTCTTTTTCCCCCTGCCTCGCTTGGCGCTCGGCGCAATGCGGAGAAAAATCATTTCTCTTTCGCTGCCTATCACCGTCTCGTCGTTGTTCCTTTCCGTGTATGTTCGCAAACCGGAACCGTTTCGGTTTTTCCGGGATTTGAGGGGTGAAACGCGGGACTTTTGGGGACGCAGGAGTTAGCCGTTGAAAACAAACTTTCCCTCATAATGTCCGTGCCTTCTAGGATTTTTTTCCTCCGCTTGATTTTTTTTCGGCGTGGTTCAAATCCAGGGGGCCCACTTAATCCTTGCCCGTCTAAGGCTGGACTTGCCTTCTCTGGTCACTCGCCAAGTTATCGGGTGTCGATCGCCACGGTCCGCCAAGCCTTGCAGGTTGGCTCGGCTATTTCTCCCCTAAACAATAACAGCGCATTTGTACGCCAACGAACGCGTCGGCGATTCACCTCGAAAATCGGCCTAAAAAATCTCTGATATACGAAGATGTCTTCATTCTTTCCTTGGATTCCTTTTCAGGCAAAATTAAACGGTTTGACTTCCTCAGATAGATAATCGGGCATTCGCTTACCGGCCATCTCCGTGACCAGACGCATTCCGTGACTATCTTGGGAACGATCACGCCCAACTCTTGCGGCTTTGGCCTGGTACAGGCGTTGCTTTTTAGAGCCGCCGATGAACGAAACAACCAAGAGAACCTTGCCCCCCGGATTCAGCGTTCCCAAGCAGGAGACCGAAAGACTGCTGATTGAACGTCTACAGAATAGTAAGAACGACGAGGACTACTTCCGTTGGCTATTGTTCGTCGTCGCATTTTACCGCGGCATTGAAAAGGTAGATTCCGCGCGAGCATTGCTTCAGATGTTTCTCGATGCGAACCCTGACAACGACAAGAAGTCCCACTGCCACCTCGCTCTGGGCCAAATCGCGACCGACGAACAGCGCTTTGAAACCGCGCTGCATCACTTCCTGACGGCGCTCAAGCTCAGTCCCTCGCGGACCAAAGTTTCCTACGTGCTACACAATAATACCGGTTATTGCCTCAATCAGTTGGCGCGCCACCAAGAGGCGGAACAGCACTGCCGGCTCGCGCTTGCCATCGACTCGCTCCGTCCCAGTGCCTATCGAAACCTCGGCGTAAGTCTACAGGGACAAGGAGATCAGAAGAGCGCGGCCTGGGCATTCGTCGAGTCAGCAAAAGCCGATTCGTCGGATCAGAGAGCTTACCATTTGCTCTCGAATCTTATTGAAAAATACCCAGATCTGCGGATCCAATGTCCTTGGGTCGATAGTGCGCTCAATCCGTCCAACGATCCTTTGCCGGACAGGTATCTTGTATGAGAAACCGCCAGTGGCGGAATGAAGAGAATCTCGGCGGTGGCAGAGGGAAGCCTGAGGACCCAGCAATGCGGCGAATAACCGGGCGATAAGGAGAGTTGTCGTGAGGCCAATGACCGCCGTGAAACCAGCCTATTCCATATCTCTTAGTGGAGCACGCACAACCGGCGTGACGGCCCCCGCGCGTGGGGAACTTTCGTATGCCGACGAGCTTCGCGCATTAGGGCAGGCGCTGGAAACCCAAGGCTTGGTGAGCTTTGAGTTGCAAGCCAAAGGCGGTGATTATCTCGTGCGAGGATTGGCCCATTCGCCCCAGGAAGCGAGACCTTATCTCTTGGGTCGTATGGAGGAGATGGTCGCATCAGCGCTTTGGGGAAAGAGCGGCCCGCCGATGCAGGTCAGCGAAGTTGTCTATCAGTTTCCGCCAGAGCGAATCTGGCAGCTCCACCGCGACGGACGCAAGAAGCGGGTGGACGGAGAGAAAACGCCAGACCCCTGCCGATTGTCCCAGCTTCTGCGCAGCGCCGGTTGCTATCTGGACCGAAAATCAGGAATCTCCCTCTCGAGCATCGCCGTTAAAGATCGCTGGGTCACGGTTAGTTACGTGACCGCCGCGGGCCGCATCGAGCGAACCAAAGCGGCTCTGGATTTCTTCTACGACTATTGGATCAAGATGTATTTGCGGCGCCGCGATCTCCCCGACTCAGCGTTGCGGGACGACCACCCGCCGATGATTGCGCGCAATTGAAGCTCCAGTCCGGCGGATTTCCAGACTCGCCGTGAAGCGGCTCAGAAACCGAATCTCTCTTTCTCGCGATGGTGTCATGCGTCCCTGAGCTTGCTGAATTACTTAACCCACAAATCGTTCAAATTGCCGATGTTCGGCAACAACCCCGGCGCAATGCCTGATTGCAGAATTTTGTTCTGCGACTGAAAAAAAACGTCGCCCCATTTTTCTGCAAGATTTTCCTTATTGACTTTTTTGCCGGCGGCAATCTCCTCAGGCGTGCTGAGGTTAAAGAACTCCTTGGCTTTCACGTTGAAGAAGTCATCGTCCTGTCCGGCCTTGATCACCTTGACGGCATCGACGTAAGCGCTGCGCAGGGCTTTGACCAATGCCGGTTGCTTCTCGACCGTCTCTTTGAGCATGCCGGTGGTCGATTTGAGCGGCGGCGCGCCGAAGATCTGTTCAAGCTCAATGTCGAAGTCGAGCAACACGCGATATTTTCCCGACAAAACCAGTCTCGTGGTGTGGGCTCGAACATGTTGATTGCCTCGACCTCGCCGCGTTCTAAGAGGGCGATGCGCGCGTCGGATCAAGCCGTTGATATGGCCTCGACAGAGGAGGACAAAGCTTGTAGCGCGCATAGAGATTAGTAAACATCTGGCATCGATCGCGTCGCGGGCGACGTTATACACATCCCGGGATCGCTGATGTCCAATTTCGAATGTGGAGCCCTACGGGCAAGCCCGTGGCACCTTCCGGTACGCCCGTCGGGGCAGAATCCTGAGCAAGAGCCCCCGGCCAAGGCTGGCGTTCGCGTCGAAGGGTCGAGTGCCGGCGAGAACGTTTTTGAAAAAAACTCTCAGATACGAGGCAGGAGATTGCTTGACGAGCGCAGGCGCGAATAAGCGCTTATGGCAAGAGAGTGTGCAGTACGTCAAACGAACAGGGTTTCTTTCAGGACACTGCAATTAAGACCCAAACCCGGCAAAACCTAGAGTGGAGCTCCCGGGCAAGCCCGGGGTACCACCTTCGACCCCTCGATTTTCAGGCGGAATCCCGAGCGAGTGGCCACCGGCCATGGCCGGAGCCCGAGTCGAGGGGTCGATCCCTGGAGAAGCCGTATTACGAATTGTTTTCCGCTGGGCTGCGAAGATCTGGGGGATCAGGTTCCACGACACCGCGATTCACCGCTCCTATCCCAATTGACTCAACCGGTTGTCCGTCAAGTCGTCGATCTCGGAAGATTCCGCGAGGGAAATTTCCAACTGATCGCCCACCGCTGTTCGAGACTTCCGGATCGTCCCGTTGGGCAGTTCCAAAACGCTGTAGCCCCACAGGTGAACGGCGCTGACTCTGTAAGGAGCCATACCGGGGATTAACGCAAGCACCTGATGGCTCTTGTTGAGAAACAGGACGTCTATCGGAAACTTCATGCCGATCGTGTGGATCCCCTTGCTCGGCATGAGCCACAGGGCCTCCTCGGGACCCAGATTGGTTCTCTTGAGGAGACCCACCAGCCTTGTGACGAAGTTATCCGCCTTGCGAACCTTCGTCGCCAGCCAGGTTTTTTTTGTGAGATTGATAACCGGCACGGCTTCCCCTATTTAAGCGGACTCGACAATGCCTTCATGATCTGTAGGCCCGGAGGTCCGATAATTAGAATAAAAATCGCCGGCAGAATGAAAAACACGAGTGGAAAAATCAATTTGATCACCGCCTTGCGTGCCGCTTCCTCGGCGGCCTGGCTTCGCTTATCGCGCATAGTTTCAGCATACACCCTTAACGAACGCGCAACGCTGCCACCGATCTCCTCGGTCTGGGTGAGAAACGAGATGAGCGCGCGGAACTCTTCCACCCCGCAGCGCTCGGCGAGCCGGACCAACGCCTCTTTGCGCACGGCACCGGCTTGCATTTCCTGAGTCGCAAGCAGCAACTCGTCGCCGATTGCCAGCCCTTGTTGGCTTTGCTCGCGCGCGACCCGAGTAAGCGCGGCATCTACTCCCATGCCGGCCTCGACGCACACGACCAATAGGTCCAAAGTGTCGGGCAGAGTCTCGCGCATTTCCAAGACTCTCGCCCGGGCCTTGCGATAGACGGTCAGGAAGGGCAAAAAATAACCAAGGAAAGCGCCGGCGCCTGCCAATAATAGCATGTCCGACATCCGGGCATTCGACGAGACCGACACCACCAAACCGCCGAAACCAAATGCCAGGCAGAGAAAGATGCGCAGCCCCCAAAATATTCGCACCGCCCGCACCCCACGGTAACCCGCCTGATGCAGTCGCCGGCTGATCCGGTTGTAGCTTTCCGGCATATCTTTGGCGCCGAGAAAGAAGCCGGCCACCTGTTCCCAAAAGGTTTCGTCCTCGGTCTCCTGCAAGCGCACTGGCTTGGCCGGTCTCGGCTGTAAGGCGATCGTGTCGAGGCGTCGTTGAATCGCATCTTCGGCGATGGGCGTGCGCGACGCCAGGGTAAAGTAAACGATTCCGAAAATCATACCAAAGAGTCCGACGGCGATAAGCAGTTCCATAGAATTTCTTTCAGATGCGAACTTTGATCAACTTGTTAAAGGCGACGATACCCAGGATCTCGAGGACCAACGCCGCCGCGAGCAACGTCTTGCCCATAGGGTGCGCCATCATATCGTTCATCATTACCGGCTCCCGCATGAACATGAAGACGCCGAGAAACGGCGGAATGGAACAAACCGTCCAGGCGCTCATGCGGTTTTGCGCGGTCAAGCTCTTGATCAGCCGCTCGATGCGAAAACGATCGCGGATGATGTCAGATAGCTTATTAAGCAATTCCGCCAGGCTGCCGCCGACTTCGCGCTGCACCATCAGGGCCGTGTTGAACAGGCGAACCTCCGGAAGCGTCATGCGCTCTTCAAGCTTTCTCAATGCGTCGGTGAGCGGCAGACCCAAATTGACCTCCTCGATAAAAACCGAAAATTCAGTGCCGAGAGGGTCGGGCACTTCCTTGGCCACGTACACCATCGCTTGAGTGAGGCCCATGCCGGCCTGGAGACTTTGACTGATCATGTCCAGTCCGTCGGGCATCTGTTCCAGAAAACGGCGCAGCCTCCGCCACGTGACGAATTTGACGTAGAAATACGGCACAAATAGCGCGACCGCACCCCCAAGCAACGCAATCAGCGTCGGCTTACCGGCAAGCATGAACAGAAGGATCGCCAGACCGCCGGCGGCCCCGGAACACAGCATAAACATTCCCGGCGACATGTCGAGGTTCGCACGCTCGAGCAACAAATCGATTCTCTTGGTGAGGGAAAAATTCGCCAGCGAGCTGTTGAGCCACGGGATGTCGCTGTAGACGGAGGTCTTCAGGAGACTCTGGATCTCCGCCCTGGACGCATAATCCATTCTGCCGATTGCGGTCAGCCGCCTTTTGATCCGAGCCTGCGGCGTGTTCTGAACGGCCAGCGGCAACATGAAAAATATTACGATGAGCGACACCGCCGCCAGGAATGAAAAGATCGTGATAACGAATAAGCTCATATAGCCCTTCTCTTGCCCCCAAGAGCAAGCGGCAAAAAGTGGGTATTGGGGATTCTGAAACCATGGCGCTCCAAACGGTCCATGAACGATGGCATGACGCCCATGGCGACGAAATCGCCCATGACTTTGCCGTTTTCCACGCCCGTCTGCTCGAACTTAAAAATCATTTGCGTGGTAATCGTATTGCCTTCCATGCCCGTTACTTCGCTGAATTCCACCAGCTTACGGCTGCCGTCGCTCAAGCGTGTCAATTGGACGATCACATCGACAGCCGACGCGATTTGCTCTCTGAGCGCTCTTTCCGGCAAACTGATGCCGGCCATCAACATCATGGTTTCCAAACGCGAGATCGCATCTCTGGCGGAATTGGCGTGGACCGTGCTGATGGAACCGTCATGGCCGGTGTTCATCGCCTGCATCATGTCGAGCGCTTCGCCGCCGCGCACATCGCCGATGACGATTCTGTCCGGGCGCATTCGCAGGGCGTTGCGAACCAAATCCCTCTGGGTAACCGCGCCCTGCCCCTCGATATTGGCGGGTCGGGTTTCCAACCGCACGACGTGCTCCTGCTGAAGCTTGAGCTCCGCCGAGTCTTCGATCGTGACGATGCGCTCATTCTCCGGAATATAGTTCGACAAACAATTGAGCAACGTCGTCTTTCCGGCGCCGGTCCCGCCTGAAACGATGATATTGAGCCGCGATTTAACGCATGCCGCCGCAACCTCGGCGATCTGAGGCGGGAGCGAATTAAACTGGATCAAGTCGTTGATCGTCAAGCGATCCAGGCCAAACCGCCGGATGGATAGAACGGGGCCATCTAGGGCCAAGGGAGGGATGATCGCGTTGACCCGGGAGCCGTCGGCAAGCCGGGCGTCGACCATCGGCGAACTCTCATCGACCCGCCGGCCGACCCGCGTCACGATCCGTTCGATGATTTGCATCAAATGCGCATCATCGCGGAATCGAACATCCGTTTTTTCCAATTTTCCGAATCGCTCGACAAAAATCCGATCATGAGAGTTGACCAGGATATCGGATATCTCGGGGTCCTTCATCAGAGTTTCCAGAGGACCCAGGCCGAAGACCTCGTGGTGAACCTCAATGGCAAGCCGGTCGCGGTCCGCCCGGCTGAGCGGAAGGGCTTCTGCCATCACCATGTCTTCGAGGATGCGGCGAATTTCTACTTTGACACGCTCGGTTTCCAGATTGGAAACTTTGGTGAGATCCAGAGTGTCGATCAATTTGCGGTGTATCCGCAAACGAAGATCCTGAAGGATCGTGTCGTGCCCCCCCGCCTGCAATTGCCTTAAGGGAACCCGCAGGTTGTCCGCCCCTGCTCGCTCGTCCGTCCCGGAATCAAACGAAGGATTTCTCATCAAAGCTCCCCTCGGCTTATTCCTTAATCAGCCCCCGCACCGGCATCCAACGGCCAAACAATCCGGCGCCCGTTTCTTCCCGTTCCTCCCGGCGCGCCACGCCTGGGGTCGCGAAGACATTTAAAACCGCGGCGCACAAGCCGGAGTAACTCTTGGCGATGTCCGATCGCGGATCGCACTCCTGGATCGACAACCCCTGATTCACCGCGGCAATCGCGACGGGGTAATTGTTCGGCAAAGTCCAAAAGACCCTCGCACCGAGCGCTTTTTCAACCGATTCCAGCGTCATGAGCTTGCTTTTGACATGGCGGTTCAAAATGAGCCGAATTTTCTTTTCATAAATTCCCATTCGTTCAAACATTTCAAAAGCGCGATGGGCGCTTTTCAGCGACGGCACATCCATTTCCGTTACGAACAAAATGAGATTGGCTTTGTCCAGAACGACCGTCAGCATGTCGTCAAATTCTTTGGGCGTGTCGACGACGACGAAGTCAAAAGATTGCGCCAAAACGTCGAGTGTTTCATCGATATCCGCGGGCGTTATGCGTCTGGCGTCTTCGGCGTAAAACGGCTCGGCCAAAACCCGTACTCCGCTGGCATGCTTGACCAGCGAGCCATCGAGAAAAAGCGGATCGATGCGCTTAAGATTCTTGGCCAAATCGAGAATCGTATAAGACGCCTCGATATTGAGAAAACTCGTCACCGAGCCGAACTGTAAGACCAGATCCACCAGACAAACCGATTTTCTTTGGCCGGCCAGGCTCGATGCCAGATTCGTCGCGATAGTCGTCGAACCGACCCCCCCTTTGTTCGACGATACCGCGACGATATGCCCCCTCTCGGCGGTTCTTGGGGCATGATTATCGATTTTCCGCCGAATCGCTTCGAACGAATTTAACACCTCCGGCCAGTTAAACGGCTGGGGCAAGAACTCTTCGGCACCCGAGCGCATGGCGCGCAAAATGGTATCGGGCGCGCCGCTGTTAGATGTCATTATCAAACGAACGCTGGGCAGTTTGAATTTGATCTCCTCCGCGATTCCAAAGGCCCGTTGGGGGTCTTGGTTGAGATCGATGACGGCAATGATCGGTCCGCTCTTGTTGCGCAGTCCCTCAAAAGCGTCTCCGTAGGCATACGCCCGCCCTTCCACGGAAAACGCTGCGTCCTTGTCGAGTTGTTGCTTCAAGGCGGCGAGCGCGAGGCTATCTTCGCCTATGAGACATATCGGGATCTTCATGCTCGCTGCCTGCGCTCGACTTTCGGGAATTCTTCGCTCTCAATAAAACTTCACATATCGTCCGAGATCAGGGAATCGTCGCACCTCGCGAAGCCGGTTTTCTCCCTTCCCACGATTCCGGCACCGGGACTTGACGGATATCCGGGTCGTCGTATTTTTCGAGTGATGGAAGCTGCGGTTTTTCGCCCGGTTTCATCGTTCGGACAATCCGCGGCGTAATGACGAAAACGAGCTCGGACTCCTGGTTCCTGAATCGCGTGCTTCTGAACAGCGCGCCCAAGATCGGAATATCACCCAGGATGGGAAATTTGGTAAGATCCTTTAGTATCCGGCGGTCCAAGAGCCCGGCAATCACCAGGCTTTCACCGTCTTTCATCTCAACGCGGTTAACCGTGCGTCGAACCTTGAGACCCGGCACTCCATTAACCGCAACGCTCTGATCGATTTCACTTACCTCCGGGAAAACTCTTAGATCGATCCGGTCCGACCAGGTCAGCGTCGGGACGAAATCCAAACGCACACCGAACGGCCTAAATTCGACTTCAAAACGTTCGGAAGTCGAGGTAACCACGGGGAACTCGCCGCCGGCCAAGAATCCCCCTGACCGGCCGTTTTTCATGACTAGACGAGGTTGGGCGAGGATCTCGGTGATGTCTTTATTCTGCATCATTCGGTACAAGGAAGTTAGCGCAAAACCTCTGGTGGCGTAGGTAAAAATGCCCGACGTCGCCGCCCCGAACAGCAATTTGCCCGCATCACCGGTGCCACTAAAGAGATTAGAGCCAAATCCCGACTGAGAGCCGTTGAAGGTATTCGAAGTTACATTATTGGTATTGAGCAAAGCATCAAAGCCGATTTCCCTCAATTTATTAAGCGCCACCTCGGCGACGATAACATCCAGCTCGATCTGGCGAACTTCCTTGATCACTAACAGATCGATGATGCCTTCCGTCTTTCTCTTGTCGCCCCACCTATCAACATCGGTCAACGAGCTCTCTTCATTAAATGCCAATTGGCCGCCGCCGGCGAAGCCAACGCCGCTGGTGGGAATCGATTGTCGTTGGGACCCCCTGCCGACACTGACGTTCGTCGTCGAGCTAGGCGGTGCCACGGCCGCAGGAGGTTTCGGCGGCAGATAGCTCTCCGTGATTTCCAGGACCTTATCGTAAACCACCTCATTGGAGACCTCGCCTCTGAGAACGAGGAATGTCCCGGACGTTGAAACCTCGATCTTTTCATTGGGAAGCACGACCCGTAGCTGACCTCTCAACGCCGCAACGTCGGGGGTCACGATCAGATCGAAATTCGATACTTCGCCCTGTTCGTTAAAAACAATCAGCGAGGTGGTGCCTACGGCCTTGCCGTTAATCAACAACTGGCTTGGAGCCACGACGATCACGTCCGCAACCGCCGGTTGCGATACCGAGACCCGCTTCGCCCGCTCAGCCAGCCGAAAGACCATCGATTTGTTGACTGTCACCGAAATTGCCGGCGCTGGTTGCCCCTGCGCGACCGCGGCCTGCGCTAGGATGAAGAACACGGAAACCATCACGACCCGCGAAACCAACGCCCCCCTCAACATTTCCCTCGAGTTTGCCATGTGCCCCCCCATAGCCTCAGAGTTAGAATTCGACTATTTTTTTGTCCTGTCCGTGAATGACTTCGACACGATATGTGTCGCGCGCTTGAAGAGTCGATCGAGCCGCCCCTTTTCTAGCAGCGACTGACAACAGATCCCGCTTGTTGCTTCCCGGGGTCTTCGCCTCCGAATCGTCCCCCACTCCTCTGAGGGCCAAGACGACACTGCCCTCTTGAGAGGCGAGGGAGAGCTTTTCTGCCTCATCCGGCGACACTTCAAGCGTAATCGAACGCGCTACTTGCGGCTTGCCATCCTTTTGTTCCGTGCTTTGCGCCACGGACAGGACGCGCTTGTTCTGGAGCACGATCTTCGACATTCGGTCGTCCTGTTTGTCCGCCCCAGGCGGGGTCGCAGTCACGATGACGTCCACGCGATCGTCGGGGACGATAAAACCGCTAACCCCGATGATTTCATCGACTCGCACGGCCATGGCGCGTTTCCCGGCCTCCAGCCGTACGGTCAACCCTGCCCCTTCACCCGCCAATCGCGATTCCAATACCGGTTCATTGGCGAGGATCTTCACCCGATTGGTCTTACCGACTAATTGTTCCGGGGATGAAAACGCGCCGGCCGGCACCGACGTCTTGGGCCACGGGCTCGCCTTGAGCATGTCCTTCTTGAGAAACTCTTCATTGATCATCGTGCCGGCGGGAATGTCTTTCTTCGCGACTACGATGTTTTGGGTTTCGTTTCGCAGCGCTTCCGCCGCCTGGCGCTGTTGGCGTAGAAAACTGTATATGCCATAGGCCGCGATCAAACCAAAAAAAACCGCGACCACCAACGCTAACTTAAGCCGGTTCTGCATGACCCGTTCTCCTCCATGCCCAGGAATTTCGTTCGTAAAACATTATCGTTAGTAAAAATCCTCAAAAGCCAGCCCATCGCCCCGTCGGGTCCAAATAATAGGCGACGACGGTTCCCAAACCGATGCCGACGCCCCACGGAACCCCCTGGCGGTTCGTTCCCGACCCGGCGTTAGCAGACTCGCCTTGTCCCCGACCAAACGTCAGGAAAACGAGCATCGCTTGCTTGAAATCCTGCGACGCGCGCCGCAACAAATCGATGTTCAGGCGTTTAAGAATGAGCGAAAGTATCGCCATGACGCCGGTAACCAAAACGGAGTACCAAAGCACTCTGGGCAGCACGTAAGGGCCGACAAAGGCGCCCATAACACCCAAAAATTTCACATCCCCGGCGCCGATCCAGCGAAAAGCGAAGGGAATGAATAAGATGCCGATGCCGGCACCAATCCCAAGCAAGCTTTGATAAAATTCATTCATCCCACGGAGCCCATTGAGCCCGAGCGCTACGCTCAGGCCAAATAAAATGAGCCAGTTCGGTATTCTCCGCCACTCCATATCGAAGAATGCCGCCAGGCTGATAACCGCGATGATTGCGAGATCAAACAAC
>JACPFE010000192.1 GCA_016183145.1 Deltaproteobacteria bacterium
TCGAACTTCATCGGCTGCTCGACGGGAAGATCGGCGGGCGTTCTGCCTTTCAAAATCTTGTCCACATACGTAGCGGCGCGGCGGTACAAGTCAATATAGCTCGCGCCGTAAAACATGAGGCCCCCGTCTTCCACAAATTCTGTCGCGTAGTATATCGCCGGGAGCCGGCTCTTTGCCGCGAGGTCTACAATCTGCGTTCGCTGAGAAGTGGCGACGGGGTTCGCCAACACGAGGACTACGTGAGCACGCCCCTTGGTAGCGGCTCGGAATACGGGCTCAATATCCTTGGCACCTAACACGTCTAGGTATTGAAGCTTCACGCCGAACGCCTTTGCGGCGAGCTCCACCTCTCTTAACGTTTGTGCGTTGCCCGCTCGGGTTGAATTCCCGAGGACGGCCGCGCGGGAGAGCCTGGGAACGGTCTCCTTCAGCAGCTCAAGTTGTTTTCCGCTTATCTCCGGGGCAAGGGTTGCCAATCCAGTGATGTTCCCGCCAGGCCGCGCCAGGCTGGCGACGAACCCATTGCCAACAGGATCGGGATCCTGGGCCATCACAATGGGAATCGTAACAGTTGCTTCCTTGGCGGAACGGGTTGGCGGCGGACCAGCCGTGACGATGACGTCTACCCTGAGACGCACTAGCTCGGCCGCGAGGGCGGGGAGGCGATCTAGTTTTCCCTCTGCATATCGAGACTCGATGACAATGTTTTTCCCCTCCACGTACCCAAGCTCGCGCAGACCCTGCCGGAATGCCTCGACGCGGGCCGATTGACCGAAAAGGGAGGAACCAGCTAGGTATCCTATCCGGGGGATTTTCGTTGGCTGCTGCGCCTGAGCTGGAAAGGGAAGAGCCAGGAGCATCGAGCAAAAAGCTCGTCGAGTGATTTTTTTGTGCATGGGGTTTCCCTCGATGGATCTTTCCTTAAGAGGCGGGGTTAACATAGAATACTGCGGCGTGCCGCTCCAAGTCGAGGAGATTCATGCGGTAAATCTTACCTTTCTCACGGTAAAGCGTTTGGTTACAAACTCTTAATCGGCCCCTTCCGGATTTGACGGACTCCAGACATTCTCACTCGCAAACGCCTTGCGCGCCCGGTAAACCTTTGGTAGCTTAGTATTGTATACATAGTCGAAGATGCCATGGTTAAGCAAGAAGTTCATAGCAGCCAATTCACATACGAAGACTACCTTCTTTTTCCTGATGACGGTAAGCGGCATGAGATCATCGACGGAGATCACTGCGTGACGCCGGCGCCTAAAACCAAACACCAAAAAGTATCATTCAACTTGACCATCGCTATAGGTTCTTTCGTTAAACAGCGAGGCCTGGGCCTGGTTCTCGCCGCTCCTTTCGACGTGATTCTCTCGGACGAGGACGTGGTGCAACCCGATCTTTTATTTGTGTCAACTGCACGCGCTGGCATCGTAACCGAAGATAATATCCGAGGCGCTCCTGATCTCGTCGTCGAAATCATCTCCGAGACGACCCGCAAAAAGGACGAGGTTACCAAGCGAAAGCTCTATGAGCGCTTTGGTGTCCAGGAATACTGGGTTGTGGATCCAGAACTGGAGACCGCAAAGATTTTCCGGCGAACGCAACGGGGATACGGTCGCGCGGTAGAGCTGAGCAAAGAAGCCAACGATACCCTCACCACGGAACTCTTTGCCGGTTTTGAACTCGCTCTTACTGAGATCTTTAATTAAAGTTCTCTTTCGCATTTCCGAACAAACATCCAAAATCTGTTCTGAACGAAGCGGGGTATAACAGGCGTCGTTTTCGAGATTGTGCTGCAAAATCGCTCTGACCCCTTATTGAGTACCCTCTCGCCTGTTATCGCGCCCCGCGTCCGAGTCGCCTTACTCCTTACTATTCACTCCTTACCTGATTACTTTATTCGCCCGCACCAACACATTCGGCGGAATCGTCAGGCCGATCTGCTTCGCGGCCTTCAGATTGATGATGAATTCAAACCTCATCGGCTGCTCGACGGGAAGATCGTCAGGCGTTCTGCCTTTGAGAATCTTGTCCACATAAGTTGCGGTGCGGTGGAACATAGCGACAATATCAGCCGCATAGGACATGAGACCGCCCGTCTCCACATATTCGCTGTTTGGATACATCGCCGGCAGCCGGTTCTTGGCCGCGAGGTCCACGATTCGTTCTCGAAGGCGATCCAAGGTGGGTTGTTGCAGCGCGATAAAAGCGCGGACGCGCTCCCTGGTCATTGCCGGGAAAGCGCCCTCCAACTCGTTGGGCCCTCGAATTTCCGCAGGTCGAAGCTGAAGACGCAACGCCCGTGCAGCGAGTTCAAGCTCTTTCATCTGTGGGCCGTGGCCTTGAGTGTTCGGATCCGTGAGGACGGCCACGCGCGAAAGCTTGGGAACGGTCTCTTTGAGCAGTTCCAGGCGCTTTCCCCCTAGCTCCGGTGCCAGGTGGGTTAGCCCCGTGATGTTTCCCCCAGGCCGCGCGAGACTCGCCACGAACCCGAGCTCAACAGGATCGCTACCATGTGCCATGACGATCGGTATCAGCTTGGTGATATTTTTGGCGGCTTTCGTTGCGGCGGGCGAGAGCACAGACAAATAACCTATACGCGGGACTTTCTTCGGCTGCTGCGCCTGGGCTGGAAAGGGAAGAGCCAAGAGCATCGAGCAGAAAGTTCGCCGGGTGATTTTTTTGTGCACTGGGTTTCCCTCGGTTGATTTATCTCGCGATAGTTTTCGCCCTCACCCTTGCCCTCTCCCGCAAGCGGGCGAGGGAACCGGTCCCACAGACGGCAAATCCAAATTCATTTACGTCACTCGACGATCTTGGGACTTTCATCGTCAAAAAATTGGTGATTGCGATACGGACAGAGAAGTTTGATTTTCTTGTGCCGAAGCTCGTGCCAGTGGCAATAGAACTCGCCTTTTGCACTCAGGACAAGTCGCCCAGAATATTTTGGTCACGGCGCCTCCTGGTACCAGCGAATAAAAAATCCGAAATCCGAAGCACGAAAGAAGCCCCGCGGACCGAAACAAACCCCAAAAGAAAATTCAAAATCCGAATTTCAAAATCCGAAACAAACGGAGCCAAATTAATCCCAAGCTCGAAAAATTCAAAACACGGATTCCGGTACCTCATGTTTGGAACATTGCATTTGTTTTGTCCCTCCTCGTTTTGAAATTGTTTCGAATTTCGATATTCGAATTTCGTGCTTCGATGTTATACCTTCGGTACTCGATCAAGAACCGAGCGCGGGATGAAATCTTCCAACCGGGTTTTCTCCATCGCCGTCTTCGGCACCGCGACGCGCGCTTCGTAGGGACGCTGCACCGGTTTGGTGGCGTCGATGATCATCTTGGCGGTCATGATGTTGTCGGTCTGCGAAGGGTCGAGCGTGTTTCCCTTGACGTTTTTAATGATGTCCACGTCCTGGTCCGCTTGCACGCGCGTGGCCACGGCCCACATCACTTCTTCTTCGTTGTAGATGTCGATGTCGGCGTCGACGACCACGACATGCTTGACGAAGTCACATCCGCCTAAGGCGGACAGCGCCGCCTGTTTGGTCTCGCCGTCAACTTTCTTGTCGATGGAAATATAGCAGTTGAAGCGGCAGCCACCCGACATCGGAAAGTGGACGGCTTTGACCGTCGGCACGACGCCGCGAATGAGATTGAACAGGCTGCCCTCTTTGGGAATCCCGCCGAGTACCCAGGTGTCGCGGTGGCCGGTGAAGATATGCTGGAAGATAGCGTCGCGCCGGTGCGTGATGGCGCTCACTTCGATGACGTTGCGCATTCGCTGCGGGCCGTAGTAGCCGGTGAATTCGCCGAAGGGACCTTCGACTTCCTTCACGTTGGGCAGCACATGGCCCTCGATCACCATCTCGGCATCGGCCGGCACCATGAAATCTGTGCCCAAAGTTTCCGACGGCGTTAGCCGGAGCGGCGCTCCCATGATCGCGCCGACCTTGGCGTAGTCGTCGACGCCGAAGGGTGAAACGTTCAACGAGCCCAAATAGAATGCCGGGTGATGGCTGATCACAATGGCGACAGGCGTGGGGCGGTTTTTTTCCTCGTTCTTACGATGGATCTGCCAGTTGTGTCTGGGCGACATGTGGAGGCCGAGCTTTCGCGGGCCCTTGACCATGTTGCGCTGGAACGAGATGTTGTAGAACCCTCCGTCCGGATCCTTCATCACCGGCGTCATGTCGATGTACGGCGCCGGGTCCATGGCGTGATGGCGCACGACGGGCAGCTCGAAAATGTTCGCGTCGTTGCCGCGCTTGACGACTTGTTTGACCGGCGCCTCACGCGCGGGAATCGTTACCGGCGCAAGCAACATATCTTCGCGGCGCGCGTATTCCAGACTCAGCGGTAATTCGCCGTCGCTCGGTTTCATGCCCAGAGACAAGGCACAGCGCTGGCGGGTCGCAAAGACGTTGCTCAGGAGGGGGAACGCAGAGGGTTTGCCGTCCATGCCGAGCGGTTTTTCGAAGAACAGGACCGGAAATTTTTTCTGATTTTCGAGGTGCTGGAGCAGAGCGGTGACCTCGAATTGATGCGGCGCCACGGGCCGCTCGATACGCACGAAATCATAGGGGAGCCGTTCTTGTAGGTCGTCGAGGAAGGCTCTCAGATCCTTGTACATGTTTCCGAGTTTCTAAAAACTGTGCAACTAAGCCCACACCGTCCCCCGCCGACATCGTCATGCCCGCGCAAGCGGGCATCCAGGGGTTGGGCGGAGACGGCCTAGATTCCCGCTTTCGCGGGAATGACACCTGAGGCGCTCTGACATATTCTTCCGACTTCTTAATCAGGCCACTAATTCTAAACCTGCCAGTTGTGCCAGCGCTCGCAGCGTAAAAACTTTCGCCATGCGCTTGCGATACCAGTAATCCAGATCGGCGTTGTCCAGCGGGTGGGATATTTTCGCCGCGGCATCGGCGACGGTTTCGATTAACTCCTTGGTGATTTTTTTGCCCTGAAGCAAGGTCGCGGCTTCGGCGACGACCTTCGGCGCTGAAGCGACCGCCGTGAGCACGACCCGCGCATGCCGGCACTCTCCCTGGTTGTCCAGGTCCATCGTTGCCGCTACGCCCAGGATCGGGAAATCGAACGATCCGCGGCGGCGCAGTTTCAAATAAACATTGCGCAGGCCCAAGGCTTCCTTTGGAATGAGCAGTCCTTTCAGCACTTCATCTTGACTCTTGGCGCAGTAATCGATGCCATCATCGCGGTATAATTCTTCGAGCTTGACTCGCCGCTCGCCTTGTTTGCTCACTAAAATGACATCGGCACCCAGGCTCACCAGCACCGGCGCGGTGTCCGATGACGCGATCGCCAGGCACTTCTCGCTGCCGGGCGCCACCAAACAGATCTGGCCGTCCTTTTTCATGCAAAACCCGACAGCCTGGCGCCAGAAAAAAGTTTGATCGTAATAATTGCAGCGCGTGTCCACGAGGACGTTGCCGCCGATGGTGCCCATGTTGCGCAGTTGCGGCGTGGACACCGATTCCGCCGCATGTGCGAGAGCGGGCAAGCGCTTGGCGATCACGCGATGGCGCGAAACCGCCGTCAGGCTTTCGCCGGCGCCGATCCACAGGCCGTCTTTGGTCTGACGAATCCCCTTAAGCTCGCGCAAGCCTCTCAGCGACACCAGATGGCGCGGCGCGAACTGTCCTCGCTTCATTTTGGGATAGACGTCCGTGCCGCCCGCCACAAGCATCGCGTTGGGCGCCAAATCAGCCAACACCTTGGTCGCTTCTCTTAAAGTGCGCGGTTGAATGTAATTGAACTCAGGTAGTCGAAGCATGTTTAATCGCTCGCTAAACTAAATTTCGATCCTATTCTTCTTTTCCCTCGCCCGCTTGCGAGAGAGGGCGAGGGTGAGGGTAAACTCCATGGGCGGACCCTCACCCTTCCCTCTCCCTCGATTACGAGGGCGAGGGTAAGACTTTTTCCCTGTCCCGCTGGGAGAGGGCAAGGGTGAGGGCATTCTTTGACACGATTTCAGCTCTTCTGCTCTACTTTCACCCCTTCGCCAGGCTGCCACTTGAGCGGCGCGGGAAATTCAAACTGGGGAATCGACACGGCCTTCAGCCGTCCCTCCAGCGCTCTAAGTATTTTGTCCGGCGTGATCGGAATCTCATGGATTCTAACTCCGATCGCATCGAAGACCGCATTGGAGACCGCCGGGACCACGGGTAACAGCGGTCCCTGTCCCGCTTCTTTCGCGCCGTAGGGTCCTTCCGGATCGATGGTTTCAACCAGGATCGTTTCGATCTCCGGAGTTTCCAGCGTCGTCGGACTCTTGTATTCCAAGATTGACGGGATCTTGTGCAGGCCATTTTTGCGGAAGATCTGCTCTTCCATCAAGGCCTCGCCCAACGCCATGTAGACGCTGCCTTCGGTCTGGCCTTCCACCAGCAACGGATTGAACGCCTTGCCGCAATCATGGGCGATCCAGACCTTGTCGATCTTGATCTCGCCGGTCTCGCTGTCGCAGTGAAGCTCGACGATGGCGGTCGAAAAGGTGTATGCCGGCGTTGGGCCGACGCCGGAACCTTTGAACTCTCGGGGATTCTTCGGCGGCCAGTAACTGCCGGTGGCTCCCAGCGTGCCATGTTTCCCCTCCGCCTTGACCACGCACTCGGCGAAGCTGATGCCGCGCGATGGCAGGCTTGCGCTGCGCACCTGCCCGTCGGCGAACTCGAGATCGTCGGCGGGCACCTCGAGGGCTTCGCTCGCCGCTTCGAGCAGCAGCGGCTTGAGTTTCCCGCAAGCCTGAATAGTGGCGTTGCCCGTCATGATGGTCCCCCGGCTGGAATAACTGCCGAGATCCACCGGAGTGAGATCCGTATCGGCGCTGACGACCCGGATGTCGGCGGGATCGATGCCAAACTCCTCCGCGATCGCGTAGACGAGAATCGAATCCGATCCCTGGCCGATGTCGGAGGAACCGCAGAATATCGTGACGCCGCCGCTGCGGTCGAGTTTAATCTGCACGCCCGAGTGGGGCATGTTGTTCCAGTAAATCGGCAGGCCCGCGCCGGTGATATAGGCGCTGGCGGCGAAGCCGATGCCGTGGCCGAAGGGCAGCTTGCGGAACTTCTTTTTCCACTCCGCTCGCTCGGCGACCTTCTCGATGCATTCGCGCAAACCGCAACTGCTGATCTGGAGACCGTTGATGGTGACCGAATTGGCCTCGACGAGCTGCTTGAGCCGCAATTCGAGGGGATCGATGTCGAGATTCTCGGCGATCTCATCCATCTGAATTTCCTCGGCGAAGCGTGGCTGGGGCGTGCCGTGGCCGCGCTTGGGCCCGCACGCCGGCTTGTTGGTGAAAACGCGCACGCCCTCGAATTTGTACGCCGGCACTTTGTAAGTAACTGTCTGCAACGCGCCGGTATAGTAAACCGATGCCAACCCGTAGCTGCTGTAGCCGCCGCCGTCGAGAAAGGTCTTGTATTGCATCGCCTGAATCGTGCCGTCACTTTTCACGCCGGTTTTCGCCCACATCTTGACCGGGTGTCGGCCGCGGTGGACATAGAAGGTTTCCTCGCGCGAGAGAGTGATTTTCACCGGCCTTCGCGTGATCATCGAAAGTTTGGCGACGCAGATCTCGTGCGAGAAAGGATCGCTCTTGCCGCCGAAGCCGCCGCCGACCGGAGTTGCGATCACCCGGATGCGGCTGGCCGGAAGCTTGAGCACCTTGGCCAGGGCGCGGTGCAGATAGTGCGGCGTCTGGGTTGACGACCAGAGCGTGAGCTTGTCGTCCGGGCCGTAAAAACCGACCGCGCAGTACTGCTCCATCGGCAGATGAGTGTTGCCCTGATAGAAATAGGTTCCCTCGAAAATATGATCCGAGCCCGCGAAACCGCCTTCGACGTCGCCGAATTCGAGGGACACGGCTTTTTGCACGTTGGCGCGCCGGTTCCAGGTGTGGATGCGCTGACTCTCCTCGGTGGACGCGAGCGCCTCTTCGATGGAGAGGATCGGTTTCAGAACTTCGTATTCGACGTCGATGTAGCCTAGCGCCTTTTCCGCCAGGGTCTCGCTTGCCGCCGCCACCGCCGCCACGGGATCGCCGGCATAACGCACCTTATCGACCGCGAGGGCCTCTTCATCTTCGGTGGAAGGCATGATGCCGAACTTTTGCGGCAAGTCTTCGCCGGTGAGCACTGCGAACACGCCGTCGAGCTTGAGCGCTCGCGCGGCGTTGATGCCGAGGATGCGGGCATGAGGATGGGGGCTGCGCAGGAGTTTGGCGTAAATCGTCCGTGGCAGATTAAGATCGTCCGCGTACACCGTTTCGCCGGCGCACTTCGCCATGGCGTCGACTTTGCGCAGCGGTTTGCCGATAACCGATAGGGTTTTTTTTCTCGTCATGGGATTTCCTTTGCGGCAAGCTCGACGGCCTGGAGGATCTTCGTGTAGCCCGTGCAGCGGCAGAGATTTCCCGCCAACGCCTGGCGGATTTCATCCCGCGTCGGATACGGTTTCTCATCCAACAGGGCTTTGGCGGTGAGCAGGATTCCCGGAATGCAGTAACCGCATTGGGCCGCGCCGAGATCGGCGAAGGCTTTCTGCAGCGGATGGGGCTTGCCGTTCTGCGTCATCCCTTCCACCGTGACGATCTCGGTGTTCTCGGCTTCGATTCCGAGCATCAGGCATGAAAGCACCGGCTCGCCGTCGACGAGCACGGCGCAGGTGCCGCACTCGCCCAGCTCGCAGCCATGCTTGGTGCCGGTCAGACCCAAGTCTTCGCGCAACACCTCCAATAAGGTTTTGCTGACTTCGGTGGCGACCTCTTTGGTTTCTCCGTTGACCTGCAGGCGCAACAGCCTCTTGGTCAGGCGATCGTCGGCGCCGTTTTTTTTGCTTTTTTTCATAGTTTCCTGTCTCAGAAATTCATTGAACAAGTCACGGCCTTCCCGTCGTCATTCCCGCGCAAGCGGGAATCTAGGTTTTCTTGGCTTTTCTGGATTCCGGCTCGCCCCCCGCTTTCGCGGGGGTTGGCCCGAATGACGTTGGGAGACATACAACGAACTTTAGGGACACCACAATAATTCCCTACAACTTAAAAAATCTTCGCGCTTTAAGCTCAAACCTCGGCAGCGTGCCGGGAGCGACATCCTCAACCTCCGGCCGCAGCCCCAGGCGCTCGCGAAACTTAAGCGCCACGAGATCCTTGAGGGCGACCGGCGAAGCGCAATCCGTCCTGGGCTCGATGATGAGTTTCAGCTCGCGCAGCTCCTCGCGCACGAAAGTCTCGATTTTGAACTCCTCAATCTCGCTAAATTCTCGCATAATATTTTCGATGGCGCTAGGGTACACATTGACGCCGCGCACGATGATCATATCATCGGCCCGCCCCAGCACTCCACCCCGCAGGAGCATAAATGAGCGCCCGCAGGCGCAGGGCTGAAAACTCGGCTCAACCAGATCGCCCGTGCGGTAGCGGATCACCGGGCTGCCGGAACGGCCAAGATTGGTCATGATCAGCTCGCCCCGCCCGCCCTCTTGGGTCGGCTCACCGTTTGTCGGATCGATCACCTCGCCGATAAACTCATCCTCGTTGATATGGACACCGCCGGGCCGAGTCATAGCACTTTGCGCCCCATATTTCCTCGATTCGCCGTCTCGTGCTGGGAATGTTCGCGCCGGGTTCTCCCGCATGGATGGTAATTCTTATTTGCGATTTATTGGCCAGGTCCAGACCGATTTTTCGCGCTTCGTCTCCCATATGAAGGGCGTAGGTGGGCGTGCAGACGAGCACGGTTGCCCCATAGTCTACGATCGCTTTGAGCCGCTGCGCGGTCGATTGACCGCCGCCGGGGATCGCCAGCGCGCCGAGTTTTCGCGCGCCCTCCCAGCCCGACCAAAAGCCAATGAAGGGCCCAAAGGAAAATGCGAAAAAAATTCGATCGCCGGGTTTTACTCCCGCCGCTTCAAAGATTGTTTTCCAACAGCCGGACCACCATTGCCAGGACTCTTCGGTATCAAGCCAGTAGATCGGTTTCCCCGTGGTTCCCGAGGTCTGGTGGATGCGCATGTAGCGCTCGACGGGAAACGTTAAAGCGCTGCCGAAAGGAGGGTGAGCAGCCTGATCCTCGACCAGCTCGCTTTTCGTCGTAAAGGGGAATTTCCGGAACTCAGACAAAGAAGCGGCGTTTGAGAACCCTCGGTCGAGAAGCTTGCGGCGATAAAAAGCGTTGCCCGGCAGTTCCGCCTCGAGCATCCGCGTTAGCTTTTCAATCTGGTGCGCCTCGACGGCTTTGCGGCCCGGTGAAACATCCATCTCAGTCGCCAATCGTAACCAATTTTTCGTCAATTCGGGAGAGGGCTTCCAGTCCGGATTGGGCCACTAAGTAAGGCCGAGAAATAAACGCGCTACCACACTCTTTGCCGGTAAAACAAGCCCTGAGCGTCAATGCCATACCGGGCTTGATGGCGGCGTTTCCTTCTTTACCCAGAACCGGCTCTTCGCAGAGGTCCAAGCCTAACCCGTTTCCCAAACCGTAGGCTTGCAACGAGTCTCGTGCTGTGGGCGACGAAACTTCGTTCAAGCAAGCCGTCGCCGCCGCCGGAGAAACGCCGGCCCTTGTACCTTCGACCAGGCCGCGAAAAGCGCGCGTGGCCACGTCGTAGCTTTTAACGACATCGTCGGGCGGTCGACCCAAACAAAAGGTCTGTCCAAGCTCGGCCCAATAGCGCTGGTAGGAAGCCGCCGCGAGGACCAGAATCGCCTCCCCCTTTTTGAGAGGCGAATCGCCAGCCGGCCGCAGCCCGATCTCCGGATGGCCGGAGCGCGCCAGCAGCAAACGAAAATCCTCCACGCCTTGGCGTCGCGCCGCGCGCTCGATCTCGGCCGCGATTTCGTATTCCTTCTGCCCGGGGCTACCGCTTTTTCGAAACACGGCAAGCGCTTCTTCGAGAATGCGAATCGTCTGCCTGAGAAGAGTCAATTCCACTTCGGACTTAACTCCACGAAGCGTATTGAAATGATCTCCCAGGTCGCGCCACTCGACACCTTCAAAGAGCTTGCCCAATTCCCGCCACTCCCGGATGTTGAGCTGCTGCTCGACGGAAACCACTCCCAGCCGCTTCGGCTTCAAGCTTCTAACTTTTAACGCCTCGCTCACACCCTGGGCGAATTTTCCCACCGAATGGACTTCTTGAATCCAGGTGAGCGTGGTCGAAAACGGATTGTTGCGGCTCGGTTCTTGAATCACCAGCGCCGGTTCTCCCACCATGGGGATGACCGCCAGCGCGCCGCGATTCTTGGGGATAAAATGGCTGACGTAGGCGAGATTGCCGTACTTCCATGAATCGCCGTAGACGAGCAACAGGTCGACGCCGCGCTCCTTCATCCCGGCACGGATGGCGCCCAGGCGGCGGCGAAATTCATCTTCCGGCAATCGGGCGCGATCCCAGACGCTGCGGCCACGGTTCAATACGGTGTGAAGAGTATCCACGGGGCACCTCTAGACAAAAGTCAGGTCGTTCAAGAGTTCAAAGCCACTGAAGAAAAACTTATCGCGCCAAGTAACCAGCGAAACAAATCCGAAATCCGAATATCGAAATTCGAAACAAACCGCAGCCAAATAAACCCAAAACCGAAGAAAATCCAAAACGACGAATCCAGATTGAAGTTGTTTGAAATTTTCTGTTTTTTTGAACATTTGAATTTGTTTCGAGTTTCGTGCTTCGAATATTTGTCCTTGGCGTCTTTGCGCGAGTCATCTCTTTCCCTATTGTGTAAGGCCCGACACAACCGAAAATTTTAATTATCTTTGGCTAGTTCTCGATCGAGAAGAGTTTCATCGGCGTTTGCGTCAAGCGCCGGTAGCCGTTCTCTTCTACCCAGACAGTGTCGCCGAGCATGAGATAGCCGGTTTCCGGAATATACTGGTTGGGATGGACGACGAAG
>JACPFE010000193.1 GCA_016183145.1 Deltaproteobacteria bacterium
CAATTTATCGGCCCATCCGCTACGTTCATCGCCGGCGCGATCTTCGCCGCGCTCGCAGCGATTGGGGTATTGGCTTACCGCGCCACGCCGGCCGACGCATAACCCGATCGCTGATTGACATAGTCACGAAACTGGCTTGCTCACCTGCTTTTCTCCTCCGGCGGTTTCACTTTCCGAAACACCGTGAAGATCCACAGGTCGTAAACGACCTTCAATCCACCGGCCAACAAGAACGGCCATCCTAAGGACGGATTCGCGAGCACTGCGCCTGTGAATAACGGCGCGATGGCGGCGCCGGCGTTGCGGGCGACGGAAAGAATGCCGGCCGAAGCCGCGCGTTCATCGGGGTCGACCACCGCCATCGTGTAAGACTGGCGCGTCGGCACGTCCATTTGCGATAGCAGGTGGCGCAGGAGCAGCACCGTCACTGCCCATTCCACGTTCGGCATGAGCGGAATCAGGAGAAGCAGAAAATTCGACGGCAGGTGAGTGAACACCATGGTGTTCAAGAGCCCGATGCGGCGGGCAATTGCCGGAGCGGCCAAGAAGGAGAGCGCGGCCAGAAGATTGGTGCCGAAGAAGATGCCACCGAGCGCATTCAGGTCGGTCTGGTAGCGGAGATAGAACCAGTAGGCGACGATGCTCTGGACGATAAAGCCGCCGGCGAAAGCGTCGAGGGCAAAGAGTCCTGCCAGTTTGGCGACCATGCCGCGAGACTTTTGCACGCCGATCTTTCGAGTCTGAGATGTCGCGGTGGCTTTCGCTTCGATGGAGTGCGATAGCAGAGCGAACAGGGCCATGAGCGCGATCGCGGAGGCGACATAGGCCCAGACCAGGAACCGGTAGCCGGAAAGTACCGATAAACAGAACAGTGATGGCAATCCGACGGCCAAAGCGCCGACAGCACCGGCAAACGACCCGACGAGATTGTAGGCGGAGAACACTGCCGTTCGGTGCCGATCCTGAGTCGTCTGGGGAAGAATCGCCTGCTCAAGGGAAAGAAACGGCCCGACTTCCTTTCCCGAGGGGCTGATCGTGCCGAAGATCGCCGCGAATACTAAGAGAATCGGATTATCACTGAGGGCAAAGATACAACCCGCCAGCGCCATCAACATCGCCCCCAAAATCAGCAGCGCTCTCCGCCCAAAACTGTCGGCTACGGCGGTAATGAGAATCGTCATCGCGGCGCCGCCGGCGAGGGCAGCGGTAAAAACCCAGCCGATGGCCGTCGTACTCAACCCGATGGCATCGAGGTAGAGGCCAAGAATGACGGAGAGAAAACCATAGGCGAAGGAGCGCACGCCGCAGGTCGCGAAAAGCAGCCAGCCATCGCGAGAGAGGGGTAATCGCATGAAGAGAATCGGCGCGCTCAGCTCACCGCGAGCTGCCGCTGCCCATGGCGTTTAGCCGCCCACCATCGACCGGCAGAATCACATTGGTGATATAGCTCGCCTTGTCGGAGGCTAAAAACACCGCGGCTTCGGCGACTTCTTCGGGCCGCCCGATGCGGCGCAGGGGAATGATGTCGTATTCCGGCTTGCGGTTGCCCATGTCTTTTTGGCCCATGGGCGTGCCGACGAGGCCAGAAATAATTCCATTGACGCGAATATTCGGCGCGAGATCGACGGCAGCCTGCCTTGTGAGAGAATTGATCGCCCCTTTTGACACTGAATAAGCCGCGCCGCCGGGGCTCGATCTTTCGCCGGAACCGGCGGAAATGTTGATGATGACGCCACTGCCTTGTTCTTTCATCATCTTGCCGGCGTGTTGAATACAGAGAAAATAGCCGGTCAAGTTGATCGCCATGATCCGGTTCCACTCTTCAAGCGACGTTTCCAGGACGCCGCCCTTCGCTGAATGCGCCACGCTATTGACCAGGATGTCGAGCCGCCCATGCTTCTTCTTGATGTGATCGAACATCGCGGCGATGTCGTCGGACTTAGAGACATCGGCGGCAAAGTAATCGCCGCCGATCTCGCCGGCGATTCTCTTCGCGTCCTCTCCATAGCGCGAATGAACGACGACTTTCGCGCCTTCGCGCGCGAACGCCAGCGCGATGCCCAATCCGATGTTATGCGTCGATCCGGTCACCAGAGCGATCTTATCTTTGAGCAGCATCTTCATCCTCCAGCGATTTCTTGGTAAGATTTAATAGCTATCCCAAAGGAATCCGGGGATCAATCGCATGCTAAAACCGGAATTGAGACTTTTGCGTCCGCGCTTAAGCTCGATGGCTCTGCCGCTCCTATTGTTAGCGAGCGCCTCTTGTTCAAGCCAGACCGTGAAACTCGTCCAGCCGCAGAGTGGCGCCACCGCAGAATGCAGCGCGTCCGGATTCGGTATCGGGGCCGCGTGGGTCGAGGAAACCTTGAGCGGATGCTCCAGGCCGTACGAGAGTCGTGGCTACGTTCGAATCGATAGACTCACTCCCGAGCAACGCGCCGACCTGGAGCGGCGCGGACTCTTGCCGAAATAGGGGGCGCAGTCTTCGCCTACGACGCGACAACGTAGGAGCCGCAAGCGGAGGGGCGCAGTAACGACGCCATGTAATTTCTTCCTGTCCTGCGGAAAATTTTCTCTATGTGTCACCTTTACAGCGTTTCCAACCATCATCGTTCCGGGCTGTTTTCAGTGGCACCTGATTTGCCTGTCAAGAAAGACCGGAGAAGGTAATCACATGAATCTCAAACAAGCGATTGCGGTTTTGCTTCGTTCTCTTGTCCTAATTCTCCTTGCGACTTCCCTGGTTCAGGGACCCGGCGGGCCGGTGCACGCTTTTCGCAATCGAGATCAGAGTATACGGCCCACGGTGGGGCAGCGGGATTTGGAACGTCTGAGGAGCATCATGGTTCCATTGATGCGCGCCACAAACCATCCTGATCGGGTCCGCCAGATCACCGTCAAAATCATCGACGACCGCAGCATCAACGCCGGCAGCGCCGGCGGCGGCCAATTTCTGGTGACCACAGGGCTTTTGCGACTCGCCAATGACGAACAGTTAAGAGGCGTGCTGGCGCATGAAATCGCGCATGACGATCTCGGACACCCCGCAAGGATGCAACTCGTGGGCGCCGGTGTAAGCGTTGGAGCGGCGCTCTTGGAAAGAGTATTTCCCGGCAGCGCCATGGTGGCACCCATCGCGGGCACGTTGATCGCTTCAAGCTACAGCCGTCCCCAGGAGTTCGAGGCTGACCGGCATGCGGTGACGATTTTACGGCGCGTCGGATACTCGAAAGAGGTGATGATCCGCAGCCTTAGTTGGATCATGCAGGTCGAAGGAAACAGCGGCGGGGGAATATTGTCGACACACCCGGCCACCGATGAGCGCATCCGGGCGCTCAAGCGGCTCTAATGGCCTGTGTCAGAAGTTCGCAAAAGAAGTCGGTGGTCTCTCCTCCGTCATGCCCGCGCAAGCGGGCATCCAGCAAGGGCGGGTTTGAAACCCGCCCCTACAAAAAGCTGGATTCCGGGTCGCCCCCCGCTTCAGCCTGAGGCTGATCCGTCCTTTGGCGGATTCGCGGGGGTTGCCCGGAATGACGATTGAATCATGTACCGAACTTCTGAGACGCCACACTAGGACCGCACAAAAAGCCGCGCTCACCCGCCCAAGGAGATCATCTCGATC
>JACPFE010000016.1 GCA_016183145.1 Deltaproteobacteria bacterium
GGATTCCGCCCCATCCAAGTCGTGTAAACAATGACCTGAACATCGGAGAGGTCGGGAATCGCATCCAGTGGGGTATTCTTTAACGCCCAGACTCCCCCGGCGGTCAGGAACACGACCATCAGAAAGACGAGAAATTTGTTCCGCGCGCTTCCTTCGATAATCTTTTCAATCATGCCTCACCTATTGCAGGGGAAGATTGAACTTCTCCCGGACTTCTTTCTGGCCCGGCCGCTGGACAATAACGGTCACTTCCCAGGTGCCCGCCATACCCAGATTCACCTTGGCGCCGTAAAAACCGTCTTTCTGATATTTTCCTTCGACCTTGACGGGAACCATGCCTGGCATGGTCATGCTGGAAACAAAACTCACCTGAGCATCTTGGATGAAGCTGCCTTTGGTGTCCTTCAATTTAAGGCGCAAAGTGATCTCCCCCGCTTTCGGTTTGGCGGGCTCAGTGTCAAACAGAAGCGCAAGATCACCGGCCTTTTTTTCCTGAGGCCCCTGGACGGCCGCGGGCTTCTTGCTCCCTTCGCCCATATCCATGCCTGGCATTCCCGCCATCGCGCCCATCGCCTCCTTGAGACGGCTTTCCGAATCCAAAAGAAAACCTGCGCTCGCAATGATGCGCTCGCCGGAAGACAGGCCTGCGAGGACTTCATAGTAGCCGTCAAATTTGCCGCCCAGTTTCACTTCCGCCGGCTCGAAACGGCCTTCGCCTCGATCGAGGAACACCACCTTTCTCAGCCCGGAATCCAGCACCGCCTCGTCGGGAATCGCGAGTTTTCGCCCGGCATCGATTTCGATCTCCGCGTTCGTGTACATCTCCGGCTTGAGAGTGAAGTCGCGATTAGCAAATTCGAGCCGGACTTTAGCGGTGCGAGTCTTTTCGTCGAGAACCGGCGAGATCCAGGAAACTTTGCCGGTAAAGGCCCGGCCGGGATAATAGGATAGAGTGATCGTCGCCTTTTGTCCGATACGAATGGGCGCAAGCTCAAACTCGTAGATGTCGGCGTTGACCCATACCGTGGATAGATCGACGATGGTGTAAAGCTCCTTGTCCGGCATGACCTTCATCCCCTGGAACGCATCCTTCTTGATCACAAAACCGTTTATTGGGGAGTAGAGGGTAAGACTTCTCTTGGCTTGACCGCTCTTTTGCAGCTCCTCGATCTGTTCCTCCGAAATGTCCCACAGCGCAAGCCTGCGGCGCGCAGCTTCCAACAACGAGGCGGAACCCATGCTGATTTCTTTGAGAGAGCTTGAGCCAAGCCTATCGTTAGCCCTCAAAGCTAGGAGATACTCCTCCTGCGTGGATACAAGCTCGGGGCTGTAAAAGGTGAAAAGCGGTTGCCCCTTTTCCACGAGCTTGCCCGTGTAGTTGACAAACAGTTTTTCCACCCAACCATCTACTTTGCTGAAGACCTGAGCCACTTTGGTCTCGTCATAAGCAACAATGCCGACGGTCCTTATTTTCTTGACCAAGGGTCGCATCTCCGCCACTGCGGTGCGGATGCCGACAAGCTGCTGCTTTTCCGGACTCACGTTCACCGCCCCTTCCGACATGTCATGTCCCGCCGCCGAATCGCCGGCGGGGATCTCGCTCCGCCCGCGCCAGTAGTAACCAAGAACGAAAGTCGCCGATAAAAAGACAACCAGCCCTAACATTTTTGCGCTCTTCATAGCTCACTCCCAATGGTTAATTTGCTCCGACCATCATTGCCTATGGCAGTTCTTTGCCCACCGCCCGCTCCAAGTCCGCCAGGCTTTGCAAGACATTCGCCTGAGTCTTGAAATAGCCCATGCGCGCCTCGCGCAGCGCTCGCTCCGCTTCCAAAAGCGTGACGAACTCCACCCGCCCAGTCTGATAAGCGGCCATAGCAGCCCTGAATGAAAGCTCTGCCTGAGTTAAGAGTCCTTCACTGTAGAGCTGTAAGGATCGCTTTGCGGCCTGGACCTTTGCCTGCGACTCCCCCACTTCTCTCAGAGTCATGTTTCTCATCGCGTCCCGGTTCGCCTTGGCGGCGCGGATTTCTGCGAGAGATTCTTCGACTTCGTAGTTTCGTCTGCCGATGGTCCAAGGAGAAAAAGGAATCGTGATGTTGACCATGGCGGCATAGCGGTCCTTCTTCATCTCCATCGGCATGCGCATGTAATCCCAGCCGAGCATGAAGTCGGGAAACTTCCGATTCTTGTCGGCCAGCTCGTACATTCTTTCGCTCCGCTGGATCTCTTCTTCGGCACCCTTCAACTCCGGCCGGGTGGCAAGGGCCAGATCTTCGATGCCCGCGGGCGTGACCGCGCCGTCGCGCAGGGTCAGATCCGCGGGGAGGCGAATCGGCGTTCGCGGCGGGCGATACATGGCGGTATTCAATTTGACCTCGGCCACGCCGCTTTCCTGCTCCGCGACGATCAGTTGATTCATGAGCGCGCTTTGTTCCAACAGGGCTTTGAAAACATCCTGTTGGGTCACCCGGCCGACCGCGTAGCGCGCTTCGGTGGCGCGGATGATCGTCCGCATGATTTCCAATTGTTCGCGCAGAATCTCGATGGCCCGTTGCGCCATGAATAGATCGGCGTAGGCCATTTTGACCATCGAGATAATCTCTCTCTCTTTCGCGCGGAGTTCCTGCTCAACAACTTTTGCCTCTTGTTGAGCGATCTTTTCCTTGAGGGTGAGCTTCCCGAAAAATGGCAGCATTTGGCGAATCCCAATCGAGTTCGTATCCGCCTGGTTGAAGCTCGTTGGGTTTGATAAAGGCACTCCTCCAAGTTGGAAGGCGATTTGGGGATCTTCCAAATAGGGCGCTTGTTTGGCCTTTGCGGTCATGGCCTGGAGCCGTTGCTGCATTATGTGGATTTCAGGGTTTTTTTCCGAAGCCTCTCTTATAGCTTCGGTGAGACTTAACGGTTTTCGATTTGCGAGTTCTTGATCCGCCAAGACTAGTTCAGAATTCCACGCGGCTAGTATCAGCAAGACCACTAATGCGCCCGTTTTTTTCATCGTTCCTCCCAAGGAAAGACGACGGTCTATATTGTCGCTCTGTCGACCTTCAACGAAGGCGCGAGCGTGCGGTTATATGCCTATCCCTAAAGGGTTAAGCGGTTACGGAGATAACTAAGAAGATGGAGCGGTTTCTAAATGCGGAGGAGGACACGCGATGGCTTCTGAGAAAATTCGGCGGACATGCCGGGGGGAATCCAAGGCGAAGACACAAACGAGACAGGCGGCACGAAAGCAACGGGAACGATTACCACCTGTTTGACGGCCGAAGAAAGAGCGGAGATTCCTGACTGAGGCATTTGGATAGAAAGAGTACGCTGCCGCACGGTCTTGCAAATCTCATGTTTGGAGTCGCTACAAGAACCTTTCGCTACGGCTCCGACACTCATAGAAGACCCGTGAAAGCGCATTTCCGTCAAATCTAGCTTGGAGCAAGCATAGGCTATGCCGTTGAGAAGGAGCAAAAAGATCAGGACTCCCGGAATAAGTTTATTCACCATGCGTCTGTCCTACAGCAATTATTGCGCCAGTCTACGGTTTATCTCTCGTTATGTCAACCGACGGTCCAGACCATCTAAAAATTGCGTGTCTTTGGTCTCATTGCGTGATTCGTCGTCAAAGTAAAGAAGCTAAAGTTTTTCAGATTTGGGAAGAACGGATTCCATTTTCCCCACTCTGGAGAAAAAGTCTTGGTAAAAGTGCGCATCTGCATCTTTGTAGTTTAAAGTGTCAATGCTTCTGGTACCTGCTTTTTCAACTTTATGAGGTCTGTGCCTGAGTCCCCTGGCCGTGGCGGCAACTTGAACGCTGTGCTAAGAGTGGCGCAGATCATGATTGCCGGCATAGAACAGCGGCCGCGCTTTCGTCTCATTGCGCTCGCGGGAACTTCTCTTCTCACCGGACTCTGGGCTGGACCGATTCGATTGGGTTGGAGTTTGCCCGTTCCAACACAACAGTTTTCTCCAGTTCGTTGACCGCTGATGCTGGTCGGGTTTTTAGGAACCCTTATCGGCGTTGAGAGAGCAGCGACGCTGCCACGTAGATGCCTCCGACAACCCAGAGAAGGTGGTTGCTCTCAACCGAAA
>JACPFE010000209.1 GCA_016183145.1 Deltaproteobacteria bacterium
AAAAAGCAACAGTCTGGGACCGGCCTGTTTTTCTCAGCACTCATTACTCAGCACTCAGCACTTTATTCAGAGCGGAATATTCCCATGCTTCTTGGGAGGATTGTGATCTTGCTTGTTCTTGAGCATCTCCAAGGCTCGAATAAGCGTCGGGCGGGTTTCCTCGGGGTAGATCACGGCGTCGATGTACCCTGACTCCGCGGCCTTGAAAGGATTGGCGAAGGTCTCGCGATATTGCTGCGCCATGGCCGCCTGTGTCTTGGCCGGGTCGTCGCTCTTCTGCAGAGCATCGCGAAATACGATATTGATGGCTCCCTCCGGTCCCATTACGGCAATCTCACCGGTGGGATAGGCGAGGTTGATGTCGCCGCGCAAATGTTTGCTCGACATCACGATGTAGCCGCCGCCGTAGGCTTTGCGCGTCACCACGGTCACCTTCGGCACCGTCGCTTCCGCGTAGGCGTAAAGCAGCTTCGCGCCGTGGCGAATGATGCCTTGGTACTCCTGCACCGTCCCAGGGAGAAAACCGGGCACGTCGACGAAGGTCACCACCGGAATATTGAAGCAATCGCAGAACCGGATGAAGCGCGCGGCCTTCACCGACGCGTTGATGTCCAAACAGCCCGCCAAGGCCGCCGGTTGATTGGCCACGATTCCCACCGGGCGCCCGCCCAAACGGGCGAAACCGATCAGGATATTTTGGGCGTATTTGCGCTGCACCTCGTAAAAGTAGCCTTCGTCGACCACCGCTGCAATCAAGTCTTTCATATTGTACGGCTTGTGCGGATTGTCCGGCACCAAGTCCCTAAGACGCTTGTCGCGGCGCAACGGGTCGTCGTCGGTGGGCCGAAAGGGCGGGTCTTCCTGATTGTTGCTCGGCAGGAAACTCAGCAGTTCCCGGATCATCAACAGGCAGTCTTTCTCGGTGGCCGCGGTGAAATGAGATACGCCACTCTTCATGCTATGGGTGTCCGCGCCGCCCAGTTGTTCCTTGGTTACCTCTTCGTGAGTCACGGTCTTGATCACGTCCGGTCCGGTGATGAACATGTAGCTGTTGGTCTTCACCATGAACACGAAGTCCGTGATGGCGGGCGAATAGACCGCACCGCCGGCGCATGGTCCCATGATGGCGGAAATCTGCGGTACGACGCCCGACGCCGTCACGTTGCGTTGAAAAATCTCGCCGTATCCCGCGAGGCTCATCACCCCTTCTTGAATCCGGGCGCCACCGGAGTCGTTGATGCCGATGATCGGCGCGCCGTTTTTCACCGCCATGTCCATGACCTTGCAGATTTTTTCCGCGACCACGCCGCTTAAGCTGCCGCCGAAGACGGTGAAATCCTGCGAAAAAACATAGACCGGCCGCCCATCGACGGCGCCGAACCCGGTAACCACGGCATCACCGAGAAATTTTTGCCGGTCCATTTCAAAATCCCGGCAATCATGGGTGCGCAAGCGGTCCAGCTCGACGAAGCTGCCGCTGTCCAACAAGAGGTCGAGACGCTCACGCGCTAACAGTTTGCCTTGCTCGTGCTGGCGCCGGGCGCGCGGTTCGCCGCCGCCGAGTTCAGCCATTTGGTTGAGGTCGCGAAGTTTGTCGAAGTTATCAGTGCTGGTCATTGCAAGAAATCCTTCGGCGCGCGGTAAAATTTATCTCGATTGGGAGTGCGGAAATCATAACAGAAGCGCCCGGCCTGTCAACCGAACTTGCTGTTCCCCCCACCTAAAACCTTGCAGTTCAGCCGTGAAGTTGCTAGTTTTTTGACTCCGCCGTCTCATGAACTTACAGCGCCGTATTCAAGCGGTGGCATAATCTCCCGCGTGCGGCTAACCGCAGAGACGCTGAGGTCGCTGAGTGGAAAATTACTAAGGATATCATGTTAAATAAATCCTCTGCGAACTTTGCGTCTCTGTGGTGAATACTCCTTCACGGTAAAGCTGGAACAACCCATTTATGTTCCCATCCCGAAGCGCCCAGTCTAAGGCAAAAACAATCTTCCCAGCGGGGAATGATCCGCGCCGGCTGCGCAGCGATCAGGCGCTACTTCTGGTTTCGGCCAGCGAAGGCGACGCCAACATGCTCTATGCCGCCGGCTTCTTTGTTCCCGACCCGTTTATTTTCTTTCAGCACAAGCGGAAGAAATACGTCGTCATGAGCGATCTGGAAATCGACCGCGCCAAGAAACAGGCCAGCGCCGACCGGGTGCTGTCACTATCGCTTTACCAGCGGAAGTTGCGCAAGATGGGCCGACCGACGGCGATGATCGATATTCTCGACCTCTTGTTCCGCGAGCGGTCCATCCGGCGCCTCGTCGTTCCCGCCAATTTTTCCGCCCTTTACGCCGATCAGCTTAGGGCCAAGGGCTACAGCGTGCAGATCAAGCGCGATCCTTTTTTTGCCGAGCGGGAAACCAAGAGCGGCGCCGAGGTGAAACACATCGCCGAATCTCTGCGTGTCGCGCGCCTAGGGCTTGAAGCCGGCATCCGGGCGCTCAAACGTACCAAGATTAAACGCGACGGCTATTTGTACCTCGACGGCGCGCGCTTGACGTCAGAAACTCTAAAGACCGCCGTCAACACCACGATCATGGCCCAGGGGTGGCTGCCGAGTCACACCATCATCTCGTCGGGCAACCAATGCGTCGATCCGCATCATGAAGGCAGCGGTCCCATCAAAGCGCACACCTCGATCATCTTCGATATTTTCCCGCGCTCGCAGAAAAACGGCTACTTCGGTGATCTGAGCCGGACGGTGGTGCGCGGCCGGGCCTCCGACAAATTGAAAGATATCTACGCGGCGGTCCAAGCCGGCCAGCAGATCGGCTTCGACATGATTCGCGACGGCGCCAACGGCAAAGAGGTCCATCAAAAAATCCTCGACCTCTTTTCGGCCCGCGGCTTTCCCACCGGACGGCTCAACGGGCGAATGCAAGGCTTCTTTCACGGCACCGGCCATGGTCTGGGCCTCGATATTCACGAGCCGCCGCGCATCGCTCCCGTGGAAGCGACGCTCAAAACCGGCCACGTGGTCACCGTGGAGCCGGGGCTCTATTATCTCGGCGTCGGCGGCGTGCGCCTCGAAGATGTAGTCGTGGTTACCGCTCGCGGCAACCGCAATCTCACCGACTGTCCGCAGTTTTTGGAAATCTAGTGTGGTGTCTCAGAAATTCGAGGACTCATTTGATGCCTCCCGGTCGTCATTCCCGCGCAAGCGGGAATCCAGCTGGGGACTGGCTACTTTTTCGGCTTCGAAAAAGTTGCCTGTCCCCGTCCCAGTCCGCGGTTTTCATGAACGACGATAAGATCGCCGCGCTCATAGCCGATCTCGACCACTCGGATAAGCCAAGGATCCGTGCCGCGGTGGACGCGCTGATTCCGCTCGCCGCCGCGGCGCCCGCGCTGGCGGATGAATTGAATCGCCTGCTCAATGATTCTCAGCGTAAGCATCAATGGCCCGCCGCGTATATTCTGGCGCATCTCCCCGATCCTTCGCAGCGTGTTTTCGCCGTCTTGCTGAACGCCCTTGGCCATTCGGACCCCGACATTCGCTGGGCGGTCATGCTGCTGCTGGTTCGCCTGGCGAAGACAGACAACGGCATCGTCCGTCTTCTGCTTGAGTTGCGTGAGACCGGAACCCCCACCCAGAGAAGAATGGCGCTCTACTGCATCCGCGATTTTAATCTAACCGACGCCGCCAGTTTGCAGGCATTGCTCGATTCGCTGCGCGACGACGATCCCACGGTCCGCGTCGCCGCCGCGACCAGCTTGAAGGCAAGAACCGATATCGATTCCGGCGCCAGGAGGACTCTATGTGACCTGTTCGTGAACGATCCGGACTCAAGAGTGCGTAACGCCGCGGCCGTTACTTTGGCACAGTCAGGATCCCCGTCTGAAGAGTTTTTGGCGGCGCTGAAAATGGCGGAAGCGAGCGAGCACGCGCAAGTAAAAAAAGCTGCGACCGCGGCGCTCGCCATCCTAAAAAAAGCCGGACTGAAGACCCTCGGATAGTTCACCGCCGAGGCGCCGAGGGCGCGGAGGGAAAAGAAAAAAATTCTCGGCGAACTCCGCGTCTCTGTGGTGAAAACTCTTTCAGGTTAAACCCAAAAAGAAGGTCCGCTCCAGCCGGCGGCTAACGCCGCGACCGGAGCGGACCCCTAGGTGGACTGAGGGGGATTCCGAGGCTCCAGGCCCGAATCCCCGTCAAAGATTCCGCCTAGAGCCTAGGTCTCAGCCACCTCGCAGACAATACATATATCATCAATCATGTCTGGACCACCTCCTTTCTCTGCTAAAGCGCAGTTTACGGAAGCGGTCCAAATCTGTCAATAAGAAAAATCAGCAGGCCACAGGGGTTCCTTTTTTTTGCAGAAGCCTTCTTACCATCGCCTAACGCCTATGAGACCCAGCCGATGAAGCTGATCTGTCGCCCGGTTTCTTTTTTTTCGCGGCGATAGGAAAAGAACTCTCGCGGCGATAGGAAAAGAACTCGTCGGGCGCGCAGCTCGTGCAGGGACCGATCTCAAAAAGCTGCTTCGACGGCACGCCGGCCGATTCGAGGATGGCGCGATTGAGCTGGCGCAGCTCTACGAACGATTTGCCGCCTCTCATTTGAATATTCGCATCGGCGATTTTCCCCCACTTCTCGCGCAGCGGCCCTGTCACGTCCTCTTTCACTTCATAACAGCAAGCGCCGATCGACGGCCCGAGCGCCGCTTCGATTTCTTCCGGCGCCACGCCGTAGTCGTTGTTGAATCGACGAACCATCTTCGCCGCGATTCCCATCAGCGCGCCGCGCCAGCCGGCGTGCACGGCGGCAACCATCTTATGCATCGGCGCGACGATGAGGATCGGCACACAGTCGGCGGTAAGAACGCCCAGGTGAATTCCCGTTCCCGCCGTCACCATGCCGTCGGCTTCGCCGGCTTCTTTGAGTGTCTTGTCCTTGACCTCGACAATTTGATCGCCATGCACCTGCTTCATCGTCACAATCTTGCCGTCGTGAATCCCAACCAGGTGCTTCACATCGCAGACGTTTTGGCTAACGACCTGGTTGTCGTCGCCCACGCGGTACGAGACGTTCAATCCGGCAAAAGGCCCGACGCTATTTCCACCGCGCCGCCCCATGAAGCCGTGGAGCAAGCCATCGTATCGTTCCCACTGAGGCACCTTGAGCCAAGAAATTTCCATATGTAGCAGATTATGGTTGCATCCTCCACGCGATGCAAGCCCGAGAGTACCCTCCACCGCCAATTGATTTAGACACACAGCAGCTTCAGTTGTCTAGCGGGTTTTACAGCTCGCTAAAACCGATCACCCCATCTTGCTAACCCAAAATCGGCGGCATTTTTTCAATTCTACGCACTTACGCCCGGTGGTGTTGGGAAAATTTTTTGCTTCCGTCACTGGCACGTGCGTTGCTCTAACGCCCGCCGAGGGCAAATTCAGACAGATGGGGCTGCAAATCCGATAGAGGAACGAGTATGAGAGGAAAGCCGCTGACATCGTTGCCGGTGAACGCAAGCAGATGTCTTTACGCGGTCTTCGCTCTGCTTTTGAGCGGCTGCTCGCTCAACCGGGTTGCCGTCAACGTCATCGGTGACGCGCTCGCCGGAGGAGGCGGCGTTTACGCCTCCGACGACGATCCGGATCTGGTCCGCGAGGCGCTCCCGTTCGGACTGAAAACATTTGAAAGCCTGCTGGCGGTATCGCCGGACCACCGCGGTCTCCTCCTCGCCGCCAGCCGGGGCTTTGCACTGCTCTAGTCGAAACTCTGTGGTGAATCCCCGTTTTCCGATTCGGTTGCGGCTGTGCCGCGCTATGTCCTATGCGTTTCTGTTCGAAAGCGCGGCCGGTTACCGCGACCCAATAACCTCAACCAGAACCGAGAGCTGCAAGAGCGTATTCGTAATCTCTACCTGCGCGGCCGCGACTACGCCTTGAGAGGCTTGGAGGCGGGCCACCCAGGGTTTGCGAACCAAATTAGAAGCAACCCAGCCGCAGCTCTCGCGGCGACAACCAAGGAAGACATTCCATTCCTCTACTGGGCTGGCGCCTCGTTGGGTGGCGCCATCTCCACCGCACAGAATGATCTCGACTTGATCGCCGACCTGCCGCTTTGCGGAGCGCTGGTCCGCCGCGCGCTGGAACTCGATGAGCGGTACGACCTCGGCGCGGCCCATGAATTCTTCATCTCATTCGAGGCCAGCCGGCCCGGTGGCAGCCTCCAGCGCGCCCGCGAGCACTACCGCCGCGCCCTGGAAATATCCGGCGGACAACGCGCCTCCGTTCACCTGGCGCTGGCGGAAGCGGTGGCGGTCCGCGAGCAGAATCTCTCGGAGTTTCGCGCCTTGTTAGCAGCAACTTTGGCCGTAGAACCGAAAAAAAATGTTCAGCTTCGCCTCGCCAATACCATCGCCCGCCGGCGCGCGGCATGGCTGCAAAGTCGCATAGTCCAATTTTTTCTTGAGGCGGAATCGCAAAAGGAGAACCAAAGATGAAAATTCCCATTGCCGCAATCCTTATCCTCGTCACCTCTGTTCTGGTCAAACCCGTTTCGGCCCAGACGATCAAGCTGGCAACCCTCGCGCCGCAGGGATCGCCCTGGCACAACATCCTGCGCGACATGGCGGCCGATTGGAATAAGGTGACCAACGGTAAGGTTCAGCTCCGCATCTACCCGGGCGGCGTTGCCGGCGACGAGCCGGACATGGCGCGCAAATTAAGAGTGGGACAACTCCAGGCGGCGGTATTGTCCGGCAACGGCCTGTCGGAAATCGCCCAGGAGATTCAAGCGCTGCAGATGCCGATGATGCTTTCCAGCGATGCCGAGCTCGACTATGTGATGGAGCGCGTTGGACCGAGGTTCGAGGCGCTGCTGCAGGCAAAGGGGTTCAAGGTATTGAACTGGGGAGACGCCGGCTGGGTGCACTTCTTCACTCAACGGCCGGTTGTTGCTCCAGCGGATCTGAAACCGCTTCGGCTCTTCACCTGGGCCGGTGATTCCGCTTACTTGGAGGCCTGGAAGGACGCTGGATACAATCCGGTCTCGCTGCCGGCCAACGAAATTCACACCGGTCTTCAAGCTGGCCTGATCAACGCCTTCGTCGCGCCACCCATCGCCGCGCTCGCGTTTCAGTGGTTTGGGCTGGCAAAGAACATGACCGATTTGAAGTGGGCGCCGCTCATTGGCGCGACGGTGATCACCAACACGGCATGGCAGGAAATTCCCAACGACCTCAAGCCTCCGCTGCTGAAATCGGCCAGCAACGCCAACCAGCGCTTCCGCGGCGAGACCCGCAACTTGAGCGGCGGGGCCATCGAAGTCATGAAAAAACACGGCCTGACGGTGCACCCTGTCCCGCTGGAAGTTGCTTTGCTTTGGGAGAAGAGCGCGCGGGCGGGATATCCCAAAATCGTCGGGAAAGCCGTCCCGGCGCAAATGGTTGCGGAAGTGGAGCAGATTAGCAACGGCTACCGCGCCTTGCAGAAACAGTAGGGAGGTTGAGATGTCAGCCGGGCTATCAAGAGTTTTAAGTCTGTGAAGGCTAACGGAACAGGGCGTGACTGCGGCGGCTCTCCTTGCCATGGGTTTACTGCCGGTCGCGGAGCTGACCCTTCGCACGCTCTTTAACACCGGCATTCCAGGCTCATCCAGCTATGTCCAGAACCTTACGCTGTGGGTTGGCTTTCTCGGAGCGATTATCGCCGCGCGGGCAAAACAGCACCTCACCTTCATTCCCTCACTGGAGTTTCTGCCCCAGATATGGCAGCGCATAGCCGCCGTGTTTTCGGCCACGGTTTCTGCCGCCGTTGCCTTTGGACTTGCGTGGGCAGCCCTTCAGTTCGTTCATGCCGAACTCGCAGCGCCCGTACGCATCGCCGGATGGCTACCGATCTGGATCGCGCAGTCCGTTCTCCCCATCTCCTTTATGGCTGTCGCCCTGCGGTTCATCTTCCAGGCCGGCGGCCGGAAGGCGCGGACAATCGTCGCCTTCGCTCTCCCCGCGTCAATCTTGATCGGGGTGGCATTAGCGCCGCAAGCGGAGAACCTCCTCTGGCCAGGACTCGCCACACTGATCGTCGCAGGGCTCCTCGGCGCGCCGATCTTCGTCGTCCTGGCTGGCGCGGCGCTCTTGCTTTTCTTCGCGGCGGGGACTCCCGTCGCGTCGCTTCCGGTAGAGACCTACCGGCTGGTTGTTTCTCCCTCGATACCGACGATCCCCCTATTCACGCTGACCGGACTGATCCTCGCGGAAGGCGGCGCCAGCCGGCGGCTGCTCCGCCTTTTTCGAGCGCTGTTCGGCTGGATGCGCGGCGGTTTACCCGTAGTCGCCACGCTGCTTTGCGCCTTCTTCACGACCTTCACCGGCGCCTCCGGCGTGACGATCCTCGCCCTCGGCGGGCTACTCCTGCCGATGCTGTTGCAAAGCGGGTACCGTGAGAGGTTTTCGGTCGGCCTCCTCACCGCCACGGGATCCATCGGCATTCTTTTTCCCCCGAGTCTACCGGTGATCCTCTACGGCGTCAGCGCGCATGTTCCCATTCCGGA
>JACPFE010000202.1 GCA_016183145.1 Deltaproteobacteria bacterium
CGCGTCTTTCAAGGCGACTCCGCCGACATACAGCGCCCGCCCCACGATTACCCCTTCGACCCCTTCCTTCTCCAACGGCAATAGCCGCCGAATGTCCTCCAGCGTGGCGACCCCGCCGGAGGCGATGATCGGGATTTTCACGGCTCGGGCGATTTTACGTGTCTCGTCGAGATTCACCCCTTCACGGGTGCCGTCGCGGCTTATGTCGGTGTAGATGATGCGCGCGGCGCCATCTTGTTCGCAGCGCTTGGCGAGTTCGACGGCATCCATTGACGTCGTTTCCTTCCAGCCTTTGACCGCCACTTTTCCATTGCGGGCATCGATGCCAACGACGATCTTCCCGGGGAATTTCGTGCAAAGAGTGCGCAAGAACTCGGCGTTGTCGTAGGCCGCGGTGCCGATGACGACGCGAGACACGCCGAGCGCAAGCGCGGCTTCCACGGCTTCAAGCGATCTAAGCCCGCCGCCAAGCTCGACCGAAAGGCCGTTTACTTGGCAGATGGATTCCACTTCGCGCCTGTGCACCGGCCGGCCTTCGACGGCGCCGTTCAAATCGACGATGTGAATGAAGGTCGCGCCTTCGCTCACCCAATGGCGCGCGGCGTCTAGAGGATTCTCAAAATAGACCGTCTCTTTGTCCATTTCGCCCTGGAACAGACGAACGCAGCGGCCGTCCTTGATGTCGATGGCGGGGATGATCAGCATGGGCTAGTTCGATGCCACGAAGCGGCCGAAGTTCGCAAGAATCCTAAGCCCCAACTCCTGGCTCTTTTCGGGATGAAACTGGCAGGCGAATAGGCGCTCGGTGGCGATGCTCGAAACGAACGGGCTGCCGTAATCCGTCGTTGTGGCGACGAGCGAGGAAATCTCCGGGACGACGTAAAACGAGTGGACGAAGTAAACATAATCGCCGCTCGAAAGCCCGTCCAAAAAGGGAGTGTCCTGCTTTTTCTCGATCCGATTCCAGCCCATATGCGGCACCTTGAGGCCGTTGCCGGCGTGGAACCCGACGACTCTGCCGGGAAACAGTTCGAGCCCTTTCTGCAATCCGAACTCCTCGCTTTCGGCGAAGAGCAATTGAAAACCCAGACAGATTCCCAAAAAAGGTTTTTGCTCGCGCACGATCCGGCGGATCGGCTCGATCAGCTCGAAGCGCTTAAGATTTTCCATGCAGGCATGAAACGCGCCGACGCCGGGAAGCACGACGCCGCGCGCCGAGGCGATCTTGCCCACCTCCCGCGTGACTTCGGCTTGAAAACCGACGCGCTCGAAGCCCTTCTGCACGCTGCGCAGATTGCCCATGCCGTAATCAACTATAGCGATCATAGATCCTTCGTGCGGCTTCACGCTCTTTGAACTTTGAACGTTGAACCTTGAACTCCGAGTCATACCGTTCAACGTTCAAGGTTTAAGGTTCAATGACGAAGCCCAGCTAAAGGCTCCCCTTTGTCGACAACACGCCTTGAATCCGCGTATCGAGTTGCGTCGCCATGTCCATCGCCCGGGCGAAAGACTTGAAGCAGGCCTCGATGATGTGGTGCGGGTTCTCGCCGCGGATGACGTCCATGTGCAGATTCATCCCCAGCTGATTGGCGAAGGCGGCGAAAAACTCGTGCGGCAGGTCGGTGTCGAAATCGCCGACCCGCCCAGGGCGAATCTTGACGTTGTACGACAGATAGGGCCGGCCGCTGATATCGACCACGACCTTGGCAAGGGTTTCATCCAGCGGGCAACTCGCTTCGCCGAAGCGCCGGATACCCTGCTTACCGCCGAGGCTATCCTTGAACGCCTGGCCCAGTGCCAGGCCGACGTCTTCCACCGTGTGGTGATAGTCGACCTCGATATCCCCTTTCGCCTTGATGCGGATGTCAAAGAGCCCGTGGCGCGTGAAGCTCTCCAGCATGTGATTGAAGAACGGCATGCCGGTTTCGATTTCCGCCCGGCCGCTGCCGTCGAGCTCCAACTCGACGCTGATCACGGTTTCCTTGGTCTTGCGTTCTACTCTTGCCGTCCGTCCCATATTTGTCTCCTGGTAAGGGCAGGTTTCCTGCCCCTACATTGAACGCCTCGCCGGGATCATTTTTCGAAGCGCGCTTCGACGGCGCGCGCGTGGTCGTCGAGCCCTTCGAGCCGCGCGAGATGAATGATCTCCGGCGCCAACGCGCGCAGTGCCCTTTTTTCCGCGTGAATGATCGTCGTCCGTTTAAGAAAATCGTAGGTCCCCAGCGGCGAAAAGAAGCGGGCGCTGCCGCCGGTGGGAAGCACGTGATTGGGCCCGGCCAAATAATCGCCCAGCGGCGGCGCCGAATAGGGTCCGAGGAACATCGCCCCGGCGTTGCGAATCTCGTGCGCCCAGTTCCGCGGCTGCTTGACGATCAGCTCGATATGCTCCGGCGCGATGGCGTTGGCAAGCCCGACCGCTTCTCTGAATCCGCGCGCGACGATGATCGCGCCGTATTTTTCCAGCGACTTGACCGTGATCGCCCGCCGCTTGGTCTCCGCCAGCCGCGTTTCAACCGCCTGCTGAACCTTGAGCGCCATTTTCATCGACGTCGTCACGCACAGCGCCGCGGCCAGCTCGTCGTGCTCGGCCTGCGAAAGCATGTCGGCGGCCACGAGCACCGGATCGGCCGAATCGTCGGCCAGCAGAAGAATCTCGCTCGGCCCGGCGATGGAATCGATATTCACCTCGCCGAAGACCAGCCGCTTGGCCGTGGCGACGAAGATGTTGCCCGGGCCGACGATCTTATCCACCTTCGGAATCGAGCGGGTGCCGAACGCTAGCGCGGCGATCGCCTGGGCGCCGCCGACGCGAAATATGCGATCGACGCCGGCGATCTTAGCGGCGGCGAGAATGATCGCGCCGTCGCTGCCAATAGGCGAGGTCATGATGATTTCTTTCACGCCCGCGGCCTTTGCGGGAATCACGTTCATCAGCACCGTCGACGGATAAGACGCCTTTCCCCCCGGAACGTAAACGCCGACCCGTTCCAATGGCGTGATCCGCTGGCCGAGCAGCATTCCCAATGGATCGCGATAAACCCAACTCTTTTGAATCTGACGGCGATGAAACGCGGCGATTCTTTTCGCGGCGAGACGCAAGGTATCCAGGTCTCTCCGAGAAACTTTTGCCATGGCTCGGTCGATCTCCATCAACTTCACTTCTACCGTCGCTGGCGTCAAGCGCACATGGTCGAAGAGCCGCGTGTAACGGAATAATGCCCGGTCTCCCTGCCGCGCCACCGCACGCACGATCGCATCCACGCGCTTCTCGACACCGCCCTGGCGGCTGCCACGCCGCGCAAGAATTTTGGCGAGCAACGGCTTGAAGCCCGCGTCCATGGTTTTAACCAGCCTGATCTTCATCCCCGCCAACAAATTTTGGATTTGCGATACTTCGACTAAGTTTATCCTGAGCACAGCCGAAGGGCTCAGTACAGGTTTTGGATTTTGGATTGCCGGAAGTCGAATCCGAAATATCGTCTTGCAACTTTCTCTTTCCAATCCAAAATCGGAATGCGGCCCGGCAGACTAAAATCCAAAATTAATCTGCCTTGAACCTGCTACGCTTTCACCCGTTCGATCCGCGCGCCCAACTTGGAGAGCCTTTGCTCGATGCGCTCGTACCCCCTATCGAGATGGTAAACTCGGGAGATCTCCGTCGTCCCGCTGGCCACCAGACCCGCAAGAATCAACGCGACGCTGGCCCGCAGGTCGCTCGCCATCACGGGCGCGCCGGACAATTCTTTGACGCCTCTGACCACCGCGCGATTCCCCTCGAGGCGAATATCCGCGCCCATGCGGTCGAGCTCCTGCGCGTGCATAAAACGATTTTCAAAGATTGTCTCAGTAATCACGCTCACACCGTCGGCCACGGCCATCAGCACCATCATTTGCGCCTGCAAGTCGGTCGGAAACCCCGGATACGGGAGCGTCGTGACATCGACGCTTTTAAGCTTGCCCGTGCCATTGACCTTGATGCTGTTTTCGTCTGCGCTGAGCGTCAAGCCGGCTTCTTTGAGCTTGATCAGAAAAGCTTCGAGGTGCGC
>JACPFE010000017.1 GCA_016183145.1 Deltaproteobacteria bacterium
TGGTCTGGAACTTGTTGGCGACGATCAGGAACCGGCACTCCGGGCGCTCGAAGGTCCTGGCGGTCCGGGCCTCGGGAAAGCCGTTCATGTTGGACTCGGTGTAGGCGTGTCCGCCGTCCTGGACCGTCCCCGAGAAGGCCACGAGCGCCTTGAAGGGGTAGCCGCGCTCGGCGAGGTACCTGTCCACCGCGAGCTTGTACCGCACCGCATGCAGACGGGAGCGTGTGACGATCATCGCCTTGGCGTTGCCCCTGATCTCGCCCTGCACCTGCGCCGCGAAGTGCTCGACGCAGATCTTCACCTTCTCCCCGATCGCGTGCGGGTGGACCTCCACGAAGGATTTGAGCAGGTACTCGGCCTTCTTCTTGTCGTAGCGCGGGTCGTTCTCGACAGTCTTGAGGAGCCGCCAGTAGGCCTTGTAAGTTGTGTAGTTCGCCAGCACGTCGAGGATGAAACCCTCCTCGATTGCCTGGCGCATACTGTAAAGGTGAAAGGGCGCGAACTTTCCGTCGGCGCGCTTCGTACCAAAGAGTTCAAGCGTCTTGGGCTTAGGCGTGGCGGTGAAAGCAAAGGTCGAGAGATTGGGCAACCGCCCGCGCTTTTCCATCTCGGCGAGGATCGTGTTCTCCAACTCCTCCTCGGGCGTCTCCGCTTCTCTCTCTTCGGCCTCCGCCTCTTCTAACGACCGAGGAGCGAGCACGGCCTTGAGGCTCTTCGTGCTTTCGCCCGACTGGGACGAATGCGCTTCGTCGACTATCACTGCAAAGCGCTTGCCCGGCAGCTCGCCGATCTCCTTGGCGATTACCGGAAACTTTTGCAAGGTGGTGACGATGATCGTCTTGCCCGACTCAAGCGCTTCCTTGAGTTGGCGCGAGGTGGTGTCGATGTTCTCCACCACGCCGAGCGTCTGCTCGAACTGGCGCATCGTTGTTTGGAGCTGGCGGTCGAGCACGCGCCGGTCGGTGATGACGACGATAGAGTCGAAGACGCGTTGGTCATTGACGTCGTGCAGTGTGGAAAGCTGGTGCGCCAGCCAGGCGATGGTGAAACTCTTGCCGCTGCCGGCTGAGTGTTGGATCAGATAGCGCTGTCCGGTACCGCGCTCGCGCGCATCCGCTACGAGCTTTCTTACGCAGTCAAGTTGCTGATAGCGCGGGAAAATGAGAAACCGCTTACCATTCTTGCGCCCCTTGTCGTCCTCCTCTTCGACCTCGTGGATGAACTGGCGCACGAGATCGAGCACGCTGTCGCGCGCCCAGGTCTGCTCCCAGAGATACGCTGTCGAATAACCCTTCCGCGTAGGCGACACTGGCGGGTTGCCGGCGCCGCCGAACTTGCCCTGGTTAAAAGGCAGGAAACGCGTCTTGCGCCCCTCTAAATGAGTTGTGACGTAGACGAGGTCCGGGTCCACCGCGAAGTGCGCGAGACAGCGGCCATAGGCGAAGAGCGGCTCGCGCGGGTCGCGATGAATCTTGTACTGGCGGATCGCGTCCTCGACGTTCTGGCCGTTGAGCGGATTTTTCAGCTCAGCGGTGAAGATCGGAATGCCGTTGAGGAACAGCATGAGGTCGAGGCTCTTTTCGTTCTTGGTGCTGTAACGCAGTTGTCTTACAACCGAAAAGAGGTTCCCCTGATATAGCCGCCGCGTTTCCTCGTTGAGTCCGCTCGCGGGTCGGAAGTACGCGAGCGAAAATTTGCATCCCGAATCTTTGATCCCTTGCCGCAGGACGTCCAGCCCCCCGCGCCGCTCGATCTCCGATGCGAGCCGCTTGAGAAACTGCTCTTTAACGTTCGCGCCGTGATGCTGCTCGAGTTTTTTCCATTCCTTCGGCTGCGTCGCGAGCACGAAGTCCACCATGTCGCGAGGCAAGAGACAAAGCGTGCGGTCATAGTCTTGCGGCAGACGCCTATGATAGACGCCGGGAATCATCTTGCCGTACGGCTCGTCCGTCTCACGAACGAGCGTGGAGTCTCCCGGAAGCGCATCCGGGCCGTTCGCCAGCAGCATTCGCTCGATGGTCTCTTCGAAACTGCGCTCGGAGATTTCAGGGCTCATAACGGCTCCGTTCCTTCGCTCAGAATTTGAAGGTATCGGTCATACGCGAACAGACGGTTACGGCGTTTGCCGGTGAGTTCGCGCACGACGTCTAATTTGAGCAGAACGTTCATGCCGGTGGTGGCGGCTGGAAAGGAGAGATCGGTTCTACGACAAACCTCGCCGAGCGAGACCAGTGGTCGTTCGCGCATCGCGGCGTGTACGCGAAGGGCCGAGCCGGCAGCGCGACCACTGCCTTGAAGACGGCCGGCGTCGGCGTTGAAGAGTTCCACCAAGCGCTTGGCCGTTGCGACGGCTCCGGTCGCGGTGGTTTGCACACCCGTTAGAAAGAAATCAAGCCACGCTTCCCAGTCGCCTTCCGTGCGTACCTGGTCGAGCAGCCGGTAATATTCTTCCCGGTTCTGCTTGAAATAGAGGCTCAGGTACAACAGAGGCTGAGAGAGCGTACCGGCCTGGCACAACAGCAGGGGAATCAAAAGGCGGCCCACCCTTCCGTTACCGTCCAGAAAGGGATGAATCGTCTCGAACTGAACATGCGCCAGAGCCGCTTTCACGAGGACCGGCATTCCGCTTGCCTGGTCGTGAAAAAACCGCTCAAGCCGAGACATGCACTCCTCGACGGCATTGGCAGGTGGCGGCACAAAATGGGCGTTTCCTGGCCTGCTGCCTCCGATCCAATTCTGTGACCGGCGGAACTCGCCTGGGAGCTTCTCGCTTCCCCGTCCTCGAGAGAGGAGTCGGGCGTGAACCTCACGGATCAACCGATTCGAAAGCGGGAAGCCTTCTCGTACCCGCGTCAGTCCATGCTCCAGCGCCAGGACGTAATTAGAGACCTCCACCACGTCGCCCAACGGGGCGCCCGGCGCCTCTTCCATCTCGAACAACAGCAGATCTGAAAGAGACGATTGAGTGCCCTCGATCTGCGAGGAGAGCACGGCCTCTTTTCGGACATAGGCGTAAAGAAAAAGTTGAGGATCGGGCAGCAGGCTCGCGATGCTGTCGAGCCGCCCCAAAGCCAGGAGCGCATCCTCAAGGAGGGGCTGACGCGCGCCGTTTAA